>CALGLS010000097.1 GCA_937959375.1 uncultured Saprospiraceae bacterium | reverse complement strand
ACCATTTTGTTTGTTTGGTTTTATGAGGCAGAACCTTGGGAAGCCATGGAAGCGAGTAGAAAGGTTGTTACTAAAAATTGGATTATCATTTTCATTTTTGCTATTGTGGTAGGCATTATCTCAGTACTTGGTTTCATTGGGCTCATCATTGGAATTCTTGCGACCTTACCAATAGCTTACATCGCTATTTATGTTTCTTTTGCGGATATCACCAAATTGCATGAAGATCTGAATCGAGATGACGATGAATTGATGGATCACTTGGTAGGGTAAGGAAATGGATTCAGATTTTAGAGGTCCAAACATGAGTCATCCCAAAAGTAGTTTGTACACGTGGAACTCTCCGCGAAAGAAGGCCGCAAACCACGTGGCGGGAGGCCGAATTATATGTTTGAGGGACGAGTTTATAATTCTTGGGTTTTTTGTTACTTTTTGGGCTAAGCCAAAAAGTAAATGAGAAGAGTAAACTAAGCAAGTAGGCTTCTTTAGAGTACGTAACTACCTTACTTATGGGGGATGACTCATGTTTTAGTAGAATTTCATCTACAATTCTCAATTTATAATAAAGAACCAAGTTATATAAACAAACATCATAAGGAAAATGAAATAAATGAATACTCTCATGTATTTTTCTTCGTCAGATACAGTATCTTTTTTAGATTGATATTCTTTTTCAAATCTGTACAACTTAGGAATAAAAGAAAGTATAAAAACAATTCCAATAGTTTTAAACATCTTCACATTATTTAAATCGTCAAGATAACTGATTCATTCAAAAATTAACATCATAAACAAGATACAAAAAAAGCCTAAGCATATGCTCAGGCCTTTTTTGTATAGATCACGATCTGTTCTTAATCAACAGTCTTACTCATATGACTCTTCAATAAGGCAGCGCCAAAAACACCAGCACTATCTCCAAGTTTCGGTCGTAAAAATGGCGTCTTCAAACGATCATTGAAAATATACTTCTCAA
Organism: uncultured Saprospiraceae bacterium; assembly: GCA_937959375.1. GTDB lineage: Bacteria > Bacteroidota > Bacteroidia > Chitinophagales > Saprospiraceae > CALGLS01. Next base: position 3,946 of record CALGLS010000097.1, on the reverse strand, counting down.
CTTCCTGCACACCCTCTTCATACAACAAGTCAATATGACTCAAGCCTCCTCCGAGTACAATCGCATCTGGATCTATAATATTAATGATGTTCGCCATTCCTTTTCCAAAAAATTCCAACATTCTATTTACTGTCTTATCCGCAACTTCATCACCACCTTCATGGTAACGACTAATAATCTCTTTTAATGGCAAGGGAACACTCATCAGGTTTTCGTAATAACGCTCCAATGCTGGCCCTGAAATGATTGTTTCAACACAGCCCTTTCTACCACAGTAACAATCTCCTCCAGAAGCATCCAAAAAGTTGTGGCCCCACTCTCCTCCAATTCCATGTAGACCTCCAATCACATTCCCATTTACCACCAAGCCTCCACCAACACCAGTACCCATGATCACTCCAAAGACTACTCTTGCTTTTGGTCGCTCCGCCTTTACAGCCCCAAGCATAGCTTCTGCAAAAGCAAAGCAGTTTGCATCATTCGCTAAGGTAATAGGTACATTAAGTACATGCTCTAAATCTCTTTTCATCATCTGCCCATTCAGCGCAGTAGAGTTACAGTTTTTCAATTTTTGAGTAGATGGATCCAAAACACCTGGCGTACCGATACCAATATGCTGAGGTCGCATGCCTGCCTCAATACTTAACACTTCCACCATTCGCACAATTTGATTCACAACATGCTCATACCCCTTATTCGCTTCGGTAGGTATACGCAATCGCTTCAATGCCACTGGCGTATTCTGATCTTCAAGGATCACACCTTCTATTTTAGTGCCTCCTAAATCTATTCCCCATATAGGTCCCATATCCATAATTATTTATTTTATTGATTTCTTGATTCGATTTACAAAAAGTCAATCACACCCTAAAGATGCAACTTACATTGAATGACTCAGCGACTTTTTTGAAAATAGTTTCTGAAATGAAACTACTCAAACATATAGCATAAATAATGCCCTTATCTTTTATTTTGACTTGTAAGTAGAACTTTTTACATTTAGGTTACGTTAAACAACCATCATGACTTATAACTCTAATATAATAATTACCATCATTATTCAGAAATCTTAGCGATCTGAGAGGGTGATTCTATGCAAAAAGCTCTTACAGGTTGTACTGTAAGAGCTTTTTGTTTTGGAGGTTGTGTAAACAACTTATGGGTTAAAACAAGGAATTAAATATAAAAACGTAGCAAATGCTATGAAGCTAAATTTCTAGGCGGCTAAATTAACAGGTCTCCCTGTTCGGTCTTCCGTCTCTTTCCCCTATATTTGGGGCACCATTATTTTAAATGTCAACTTTTATAATATGTACAAAGCGTTTAAAGGACTAAACCTACCAGAAATAGATAAAGAAATGCTCGCTTTTTGGGAAGCGAACCAAATCTTTGAGAAAAGTGTGGAGCAAAAGGATCCAGACAACACCTATGTCTTCTATGAAGGGCCACCTTCTGCCAACGGAAAACCAGGTATCCATCACGTAATGGCACGTACAGTAAAGGATTTATTCTGCCGATTCCATACCATGAAGGGTAAGCGCGTAGAGCGAAAAGGTGGTTGGGATACGCACGGGCTTCCTATCGAGCTGAGCGTAGAGAAAGAATTGAAAATCACCAAAGAGGATATCGGAACAAAAATATCTGTAGATGATTACAACAAGGCTTGCCGCGAAACCGTCATGCGCTACAAAGATATGTGGGATGATATCACTCGAAAAATGGGATACTGGGTTGACCTAGAAAATCCATACATCACTTTCGAAAACAACTACATCGAATCCGTTTGGTATTTACTAAAACGCTTGTACGACAAAGATTTGATGTACAAAGGATACACCATCCAACCTTACTCTCCTGCCGCTGGTACTGGATTGAGTACACACGAATTGAATCAACCAGGCGCTTACCGAGATGTAACCGACACCTCCGCGATCGCTCAGTTCAAAGTAATCAAAAACCAACAATCAAATTTTCTTTTTGATGCTGCTGGACCTGGGGATGTTGCCATCATTGCTTGGACGACGACTCCATGGACATTGCCTTCTAACACAGCTCTTGCTGTTGGCAAAAATATCGATTATGTTTTCGTAAAAACATTCAATCAATACACCCACGAGCCAATGAACATCGTTTTGGCGAAAGCCTTAGTGGGCAAACAGCTCAGTGGAAAATATGTTGCGCTTGAAGAAGGTGCAACACTTAAGTATTCGTCGGAAGACAAAAAAATACCTTATGAAATAGTTTCAGAATTTAAAGGTTCTGAATTAGTTGGTATCCGCTATGAGCAACTTTTACCATTCTGTTTGCCTTACGAAAATGCTGACCAAGCATTCCAAGTCATCTCTGGTAATTTCGTAACCACAGAAGACGGTACAGGTATCGTACACATCGCTCCTACTTTTGGATCGGATGATGCAATGGTTGCCAAAGAATTTGGTGTTCCTCCCATGTTGATCTTAGATGAAAATGAAAACCCAGTTCCTCTTGTTGACTTGCAAGGTAAGTTCCGAGCTGAGGTTGGTGAGTTTGGTGGACTTTACGTCAAAAACGAATACTACAAGGCAGACGAAGCGCCAGATAAGAGCATCGACGTTTTGATCTCAATCAAATTAAAAGAAGAAAATAAAGCTTTCAAAGTTGAGAAGTATGTTCACAGTTATCCACACTGCTGGAGAACGGACAAACCCGTTTTATACTACCCGCTAGATAGTTGGTTTGTAAAGGCGGCTTCTATGAAAGGTCGAATGGCTGAGTTGAATAAAACGATCAACTGGAAGCCTGCTTCAACGGGTGAAGGTCGTTTCGGAAAATGGTTAGAGAACTTACAAGATTGGAATTTATCACGTTCCCGTTTTTGGGGTATCCCTTTGCCGATCTGGAGAACAGAGGATGGTTTACAACAGAAATGTATCGGATCTATCGCTGAGCTGCAAGAAGAAATCAACAAAGCGAATGAGAAGTTGGGTAAGCAACAAGAAGTACCTGCTGATTTGCACCGACCTTACATCGACGACATTGTTTTAGTGGCAGATAACGGCGAGGTGATGGTTCGTGAGTTGGACCTAATAGATGTTTGGTTTGACTCGGGGTCAATGCCTTATGCGCAGTGGCACTATCCATTTGAAAATAAAGAAAAATTTGCTAAAAACTTCCCTGCTGATTTTATCGCAGAAGGAGTCGATCAAACTCGTGGTTGGTTTTACACGCTTCACGCAATTGCTGTAATGGCATTTGATTCGGTGGCCTACAAAAATGTGGTATCCAACGGTCTGGTACAAGATAAGAAGGGACAGAAAATGTCGAAGAGTAAAGGCAACGCAGTGGAGCCTTTTGAAACCATAGCCACCTACGGTTCTGATGCAACACGATGGTACATGATTTCTAATGCGCAACCTTGGGACAACTTAAAATTCAACCAAGATGGTATCGGTGAGGTTCAACGAAAGTTCTTTGGTACACTTTACAATACCTACTCGTTTTTTGCGCTTTACGCAAACATCGACGGTTTCAAATACGACCAAGCAGAAGTGCCTTTGGCAGAACGTCCTGAAATCGATCAGTGGATCATCTCTCTACTCAATACGTTGATAAAAGATGTAGAAGCTGATTTCCTTGATTACGAACCAACAAACGCTACGCGTAAAGTTCAAAACTTTGTGGATGAACACTTGAGTAACTGGTACGTACGTCTTTGTCGTCGTCGTTTCTGGAAAGGAGAATACACTACCGATAAAATCGCTGCCTATCAAACGCTGTATACTTGTATGACAACCATTGCGAAGCTGATGGCTCCGGTTGCACCTTTCTTTTCAGACTGGTATTTCCGAAACTTGAACGAAGCGACTAAGCGTGAAAATTGCGAATCAATTCACTTGGCTGATTTTCCTGTTGCTGACGAAGCTGCTATCAATAAGCCATTGGAAGAACGCATGGATTACGCACAGCG
>CALGLS010000096.1 GCA_937959375.1 uncultured Saprospiraceae bacterium | reverse complement strand
TCCATCAACCACCAAATAATTTCCTGTTCCTGTTGGCGCTAAAATCCCTTGCCACAAACTATTGCTACACTTCAAACGCGCATTTGTGGTCACACAATACGATCCAGCCTGACAGGTACAGTTCGTTGGAAGGTCAGATGTAAATCCGGTATCGCCACTTTCAAAATCACCATTTACAATTAGGTTATCACAAGGACAAAATACTGGATTTACTGTTACACTTGCCGTTACCATACAACCCAAACTATCTGTGGCGGTAACGGTATAAGTCGTCAGCATTGTTGCTGTTGTGGTTGGATTTGCAATCGCTGGATTACTCAATCCTGTACTTGGCGACCAACTATAAGTTACTGGGCCTATTGCTCCGCTTACTGTTGGGTTCAGTTGTACCAATTCGTTTTCACAAACCGTCATCGTATCTGGTAAACTAACTTCCAATTCGCAGCAAGTGCTAAAGCTTATATTATCAATTCCAAAGTCATTGAAGCCCGCTCCACCAACCTGTTGAATATCTAAAAGTATTGGACCACTCGTAGTAGCCGTCCAGTCTATACAGTAACTTGTCCAAGCTTTATCATTCCCCATAATGTTGGTCATCAGAACATTTCCATCGGCATTTAGCGAAAGCAATGGTAAATTTGTTGCTCCTGATATATTTGGAAAATAGTCAAAAGAGTACGTATAAGTCTGACCACTAACCACGTTAACGGTTTGTGACCAAACGCTCCCCAATGCACCGTCAATCACCATATAGTTTCCACCTGCCGATCCAGGTTCCATGATAGGACACCACAAAGTGTTTGCGCATTTTAGTGTAGCATCAGTTGTGATACAATAACTTGCGGCTTGACAAATACAATTTGAAGATAGAGATGAATTAAAATTTGCATCGCCCAATGAAAAGTCACCATTGACAACTAGTTCTAAAACAGATCCAGTACAGGATTGGCTACAAGTATCAGGCATGGGTGGCATTGTAGGAGAATCAACTAAATTGCAAATAGAGTCCATGCACATAGCTCCATCAGCCATTATATTGGTAGTTATCAAACAAACATTGTAAACAGGTTGATTAGAGGTATAAGTATGAGACGGGTTCATAACGGTTGAAGTATTACCATCTCCAAAATCCCATGCATAGCTGAGCGTTCCATTTCCAGTGCTACAACTGGCATCAAAATTATAGCTTGTATTGCCTTGGTAAAAAGGATTGAAACAGGCAGTAGTTAAACAAGGAGGATTTTGGCTAACATCACAATCAATTGGAATCTCTCTTCTGCAGAACTCTGTATAATCCCCTACCGAATCAGTTTCCAAAAAAACAACATCAAAAAACTGTGGAATGGCAGTTCGATTAGCCAGACAAATTTTAAACTGTTGTAAATAAGTCCCTGGTTGTAAAAAAGGAGTATTGGGAAGAATTGTGGCTCCCAAATTATTTTGACTGGGAATCGTCCAGCCTCCATTTGGGGTAAGTGTTCCTATCTCACAATCTAGAAAATTATCGAGTCCCACTGCTGTAATCTGATTGGACACTCCCGAGTTGGTGATGTTAACAAACCAGCAACAGTCATCTGCGCTTGAGCTATTATCATATTGCACAGAAACTGTTGGATCCATACATTGGGTTTGTGCGAAAGAGATTTGCCCGCAAAGCAGTAAGCAAATAAGCAACACAAATACGTTTCGAAATAAAAGAACGATTTTCATTGTTAAGTTTTTTATTAGTAGTTGAATAAAAAATGCCTACTCAGTTTTGCAGATGCAAGGTTTTTCGGCGACCACCTTTTTGTTCTAGAATTTATAAGTCATCTGTATATCGAAGCGAGGAAGATTATCTTACCTTCTATTTTCATTTTTCACGTTATCTTCCTAAAGACGCGATAAAAATCGCCCTCTTCTATCAGATCGTGAATCACCAATTCAATACTTTCTCTATTGCATTTATCAACCATGAGCATGCCTTTTACCCAAAAATATTTTCCGTTTAGAAAGCCCCCTTTTTGTTGATGAATAGATTTAAGCGTTTCCAAATTTTGGTAGGTAAAAAAAGATGCTATAAACTTATTTCCAGTTTCCATTTCCACAATTACATCGGTATGTAAATCGCTGTGACTTTTCTGGCTTTGAATCTCTTTCTCTGAAGACAGGTAAATCTTAAGCACTTCTTTTTTCATAGTTTTTACTATCATGTTTTTGGTATTACTTCAATTCACTTAGCTATCTCTTTTCATTTGATAAATCTAAATTGGTGAGAACTGAAGTGGTTTACAAAGTAAATTTGACGATCGGTTGGCGAGATGGAACGAACGGGGTGAGGGATGGGAATGGGAATTAGAATGGGAATTAGAATGGGAATTAGAATGGGAATTAGAATTAGAATTAGAATTAGAATGTCCCACTGACGCGATATGCAGAGCACAGATTTCCCTTCAGGGATTAAGGGCGAGCGAGGAATGGGAATTAGAATTAGAACCTGTCTGGCCGCCAGGCAAGATTAGAATGTCCCACTGACGTGATATGCAGAGCGCAGATTTTCCTTCAGGAATTAAGGGCGAGCGATGGGAATTAGAATGGGAACTTGCCTAGCCTATAGGATAGGTGGAAATGCTCGGTTAACGCGGAATTATGAATGGAAAAAAAACACCCTTCAACTAATAATAGGCCGAAGGGTGGAACACATATATGCGCGAGAAATTAAAAAACGAAGAGGGTGCTCATCTCGTAATAAAATCACCTCGGTGACCTGTAATACGAGGAATTAAATTTAAAAAATCATTACGCTTACGGCGAGCTAGAGGTACATAAGTACCGTCCACCATGGTAATGGTTCCTTCTTTGTGAAATTTCTTTATCAGTGAAAGATTGATGAGAAATGACTTGTGCGGTAAGAAGAACCCAAAGGGTTGTAATAATTTTTTGAAGACACCTAAGTTATACGAACTGACAATATCGGATCGATCTTGTGTAACCACTCTGGTGCATTTCTGTAAACCTTCACAGCGAATGATTTTGTGTGCTGAAATAAATTCATAACCTTCCATCGTAGGAATACCGATGAGATCATTTTTAAACTTACCTCTTTTCAGTAAAAACTGCGTTGCTTCTTTTTTTCTTTGGATGTTATGCTCCACGGCATTTGCCACTGATATCAATTCTTTATCCAGTACAGGTTTTGATAGATATTGGATGGAACATTTTTTCATTACATCCAGCGTTAAACTTTTCTCCTTGGTTAAAAATACTATTTCTAGGTCTGGACTAACAGTCGTGCTTCTAAAGTCAAACAAGGGAGTACCTCCAGTTGCTACATCTAAAAAAAGTAGCTCAATTTTCTTTTCGAGAATAAATTGATTTGCTTCTTGCAAGCAATTGGTTGCAGCTGTCACGACAATATTGGGACAAATCTTATTGATTTTATTTTCAAGTCGTAGCAGTGCGTCAGGCTGTTGATCTAATAACAGGGAGGTAATCATTTGGTCATTATTTTGCGGCTTACATTCTAGTTATGACCTAAGAATGTTTTAAAATACTAATCAGGTAAATTTCCTAGATAACTGGGTCTGAATAGCTAATCTTTCTTCTTTAGTAATTGGTATTGGGTTCCGATGCTACAAGTTTATTTCATTTTTAATTGGCCAGCAAAGACAAATACCTTATTTTGTAAGGTGAAAAACCAGCTACATTTGAATAAAAAACAATTCAATCGACTGATTTACAAACATTTAACAATTTTAATTGTAAGACAATTTTCAACCAATGCATCAGTCAAAACTCATCAAAATATTTAGTGTTTTATCTTCGGAAGATCTTCGACAGCTACAAAAAATGCTGAAATCTCCGTATTTCACCAGTAATGAGAACCTTCAAAAGTTTTTCAAGATTCTACGTGACAAACACCCTGAACTTAATTCCCCCCAACTCAAAAAAGAAATTGTCTTTGCCAAAATTTTTCCTAAAACAAAATACTCTGATATTAAAATCAGAAACCTAATGAGTGAGTTTCGACAAATCATTGAACAGCTATTTATATTACAACAGCTAAAAAATGACCGAACTACTCAAAACAGATTTTTGACAAGCGCATTGATTCAAAAAGGCAATTTAGAATTGATGGACAAACAAGAAAAACAACTCAAAAAATATATTGATGAGAAAGTGTTTCATACCATCGACTTTTATTACTCAAAGTACGATGCACTTCAACTGAGAAAAAAAATAATTCAATCTAGGAATTACACCCTAACTGCAGAACTCATTCAGAAGGCCGATCAAACACTGGATAGTTTTTATCTTTTTGCAAAAACAAAACTCAAACTTGAATTCAAAAACTTAAGCAAGTTTGCTTCTATTCAAAAAAAAATAGATACAGACAATCCGCTACAAGAAAATATCGCCTTCCAAATCTACAGTGATTTCAACTTACTCATTGACAATAATAAAATTGAATTATTTTTCAACATTAGAGATCGTTACTTTCAAAACTTAAAACGAATTGACAAAGACACACAAGTTGAGATTTTATCTCTATTGATTAATTACACCATTCAAAACATGCTAGTGGATGATAAAAAATTCAATACCATAGCTTTCGATACCTATCAATTAGCAATAGAACATCAAATCCTCGCCCAGTCCCCTCTCATACTGGAAGGACATTTTTACAATATTGTTGTAACCGCCTCAAAAGAAAAACAATTTAAATGGGCCATGGACTTCATTCATTCCCATAAGGAATTCATCAACCCTATTCATAAAGACGACATTACTATTGCAAGCTTAGCTTATCTTTATTTCCATCAACACGAATATAACAGCGTATTGGAAACTGTTGCACAACATCATTTCTCTAACCACAACCTTAACTCCACGACAAAACTCCTTCTAATAAGATGTTACTACGAATTGTTTTTACAAGACGATAGTTACCACGAAGTACTTGTCGCACAAACTTATAGCTCTGAAAAACACGTTCAACGAAATTCTAAATTCAGCGAATCCAAAAAAAAAGCATTCCTAAATTTCATCCAATTTGTCAGAAAACTAGCCAACACTAGATTGAAAGGTAAATTGACTAAAACCGAACAAAATAACATGCAAAACTTACTTGAGGAACAAGAAGTAACAATGTCCCGTTCATGGCTATTAAAAAAAATAAAACAATAAAGTTGTTAAAAAAACCTAAGCATAGCACTACTACGCTTAGGTTTTCATTCTTCTCAAACTACCCTACCCTAATGCCCAATAATTTCAATCACAATAAAATCAACACTAGCTGTCGCTCCAGTAATCACATCCACAAAATCTAATCTCTGTGAAGTATCTGCAGTTAATCCAGTCAAATTGGTGGTAATGCTAAAAACTACATTTAAAGTTGTACCAATTGAAACATCACTTTGCACTTGAAGGTCGACTAATACGGAAGCTCCTGATAAATTTTTAAAAGAAAGCTGCTGACTATTAATCAAGTCCAGATTATTAAGATTACCTCCGTTTCCGAAAATAATTTCTACCTGTGTTGTTACTTTGGATGCGGTGGCCGCTTCACTAAAAATAATTTCCTTTGAAAAATCAGCCTGAGGCAATACAATAGCTTGCGCCAACTGAATAAATAAAAAACTAAACGTTGCTAAAAACAATAACTTTTTCATAATTCGAAATTTTAAAACATCCACATTTGCATGAATGCTTGTTTAAAAATTTCCGAAAGGTGGCGACCTGACATAGCAATCCATGCCAATACCCAACCTCTATCGGAATTGAAAAAGCATCATTTCAGGACGTCGCTAAACGCCCCTTAGCCGGCTAATTAAATGATGGCTTAAAAAAAATGATTGAAAGATTTAAGAAAGACCCATTTGGTTTTTTGATTAAGAGTATGTCTAAATAGAGATCCTTTCAAACACAATTCACCCTCATATCGAACCGTATTTAAAAATCTTACCCTCTACCTTATTATTTTTTTAAATTGACAAAGTATGGTCTCAACTTTATTATTATCTTTCGTACATGAAAAGGCACGAAGATCACCGATATATTGAAGCCTTAAGAAATGAGGACCGAGGGCTTATTAATGAAATTTATAAAAACCATGCAAGCCAGGTAAGTCAGTGGATTTGCAAAAACAATGGCAATATCTCTGACGCAAAAGATATTTTCCAAGAAGCCATCCTTGCCATTTACAATAAAGCACTTGACCCTAACTTTCAGCTCAACTGTCCATTAGGCGCATTACTCTTTACCATTTGTCGCAACAAATGGACCGACCAACTCAGAAAAAAAAGTAGTCAACTAACAGTAAGAACGGAGGTAAAGGACCGACTCTATAACGACCCTCAAATCAACAACACTCTAGAACAGGTAGAAGAAGCTGCTATCCGTGACAACAACCTCGAGGGGACTTTCCTACAGCTTAGCGAATTGTGTCAACAACTTTTAACACTAGTCGCTAAAGGTATTGCTCCAACTGAAATTGCCTTACAACTAGAAATGAATGAAACCAATACGGTGTACAGGAGAAAAAAAGCCTGCACGGATAGATGGCGTGAATTATTTAAAAACAAAATAGCTTAGCACATGAGTGAGGACATCTACAAACTGGTTGAACAGTTTCTAAACGGAGAATTGGACCCGCAACAAACGCTGGCTTTCAACAAAAGGCTGGAAACAGATACTGAATTGGCGGAAGAACTACGCCTTCGACAAGATATGCACGGCTACTTGATCAATAAAGATAAAAAGGCCAATTTTAAAGAAAAATTAAACAACATTGGTGATGATTATTTTAAAGAAACCCCAACTCCTTCTACAAAAGAAATACCACTCAAACCAAAACGAAAGTTCCGTTGGATTGCCATCGCTGCTTCTATCGCAGCGATCACCATCGCTCTTTATTGGGTATTAGTACCTAAACCAAATCTTTACGAACAATACGCCCTCCACGAACCTTTACAACTAACTGAAAAAAGTAGTAACCAATCTGCTTTAATAAAAAAGACGGAAGACAGCTTCAACAAAGGTGATTATACTTCCTCATTAATCAGTATCAACGAACTCCTAAAAAACCAACCAACAGAACTACAATTTCTAATGGCAAAAGCGATTTGCCTTTTAGAAACCAATAAAACAAAAGAAGCACGTTTGGTTTTTAGTACCATTGCCTCCGGACAAAGTGTTTTTAAATCGGAAGCCCAATGGTACAATGCCTTAACTTATCTCAAAGAAAACAAACCTGAATTGGCAAAAATTGAATTGCAAAAAATCTCGACTGATGATCCTGATTGGGCCTCAAAGGCAGCACAACTAATTAAAAAACTTTAAGAATTAACGTTCTTTGACAAATCCCGTGGCCAATGTTAAAATGAAAGCAAAAGTGACCGAAGGAAACGTTGATTTTATTTTATCATTGGGCTATACCACGGGATTTGTCAAAGAACCAGAATTAATACTTCGTCTTAAAATAGACCAAATTGCTATATCTAATAGATCAAACCATTCTAGAAATATTTTTTTATTATTTTGGGAATAGAATACATGCCAGAATACCGCTTCATTGTTCTAAAAACCAAATCTATGCTTACAAGATTCCTTTCTCTTGCCTTCCTATTCTTTGCAGCATTATACCCCGTGCAAAGTCAATCGACTTTCATTCACGTAGACCAATTTGGTTACCTACCGTCTGCTGATAAAGTCGCCGTTTTAAGTGATCCAATCACTGGTTACAACTCAGACGATAATTACACCCCTCCGGCAATCATCGAACTTCGTGATGCAAACACAAATGCTATTGTCTACTCGGCAGCACCCAGCGTTTGGAACTCAGGTGCCACACAAGTTGAGTCTGGCGATAGAGGATGGTGGTTTGATTTTTCAACAGTCACCTCACCCGGTTCTTATTATGTATATGATGCCACCAATGATGAAAGCTCTGCCGTTTTCGAAATCAATGCTGAGATTTATAACGACATACTAAAAGCTGCGGGGCGAATGTATTTCTACAATCGCTGTGGTGCCGTAAAAACAGCAGCCAATGCTGGCCCCAATTGGGCAGATGATATTTCGTTTACACAAGATCAAAACACACGATTCATCGAAGATCCAACTAACACAGCTCTTGAGAAAGATATGAGTGGCGGTTGGTTTGATGCTGGTGATTTCAATAAATATGTCACCTTTGCACATGGTGCTGTCCACAACCTACTTTGGGCGTATCAAGACAATCCTGAAAACTTTGACGACGACTGGAACATTCCTGAATCTGGCAATGGCATTCCCGACATCATTGATGAAATAAAATGGGAGTTGGATTTTTTGTTAAAAATGGCAAACCCTGATGGTTCGGTTCACATCAAAATGGGTTCACAAAACTTTGCAGATAATTCAGCGACTCCCCCTAGCACCAATACAGATACTCGGTTTTATGGCCCAACCTGTACTGCCGCTTCTATCTCAGCAGCTAGTATGTTTTCACATGCTGCAAAAGTGTTTGAAGAATTTCCATCACTAAATGCTTATGCGCAAATTTTAGAAAACAATGCTATTGCAACTTGGGATTACGTACTACCACACCTCAACAATAATACACTTGAAACTGCATGCGACGATGGAAGTATTGTTGCTGGTGATGCCGACTGGACGGTAGAAGAACAACGGCACAATGCCCTTACTGCTGCCATACATTTGTTTGACCTAACAAACGCAGCTAGCTATAACGAGTACATACTTGACAACATAACGGATAGTCGCCCAATGGGACCAGATTTACTTTGGGACAATTATAATTTAACTGCAGTTGATGCACTTTTACTTTACACAACCCTTAGTGATGCTGACCCTACTTTAGTTGACGACTTACTCACAACAATTAACACACAAGTCACCAATAATTACAATGACTATTTTGGTTGGAACACACTCGATTTATATCGAGCGCATATGCCTACTTGGAGTTACCACTGGGGCAGCAATAGTCCTAAAGCAGCCTTTGGTGCACTGAATAATCTACTCATTAAACATGGCATCCAAGCTAGCTCTGCCGGTAGTTTTAAGAAACGAGCGGCAGGACAGTTACATTATTTTCATGGCGTTAATCCACAAGGCTTGGTGTACCTTTCTAACATGGCATCCTATGGAGCAGAACGGAGTTTAAATGAAGTTTATCACGGTTGGTTTTTAAACGGATCTGATTGGGATAATGTCGAAACTTCGCTCTATGGTCCTGCGCCTGGTTTTGTACCTGGTGGCCCTAATCAATACTACGAAGCGGATATGTCATTGACGCCACCTTACGGTCAGCCTTTGCAAAAAAGCTATCTTGACTGGAATACTGGTTTCCCCGAAAACTCTTGGGAGATCACCGAGCCCGGTATTTATTATCAGGCAAACTACCTTAGACTTTTATCTGCTTTCAGCGAACCCATTGCCCTTCCAGTTGAATGGTTGACAAATCCACAAGCTTACCTTGCCGATCAAGATGTAATAGTGAAATGGTTTACTTCTTCAGAATGGTACAACGAAAAATTTGTGGTGGAACACAGCCTTGATGGCATTCGATTTGAAGCACTCGGATCGCTTTCTGGTGCCGGAAATTCAGAGACCAACCAAAGCTACAAGTACAGACACCAAAAGGCTCCGGTTGGCACAAATTATTATCGGATCAAACAAGTAGATTACGATGGTGCTTTTCAATACAGTACTGTTGTTTCCGTTACCGTTGATCCGCATTCAAAGATAAATTTGTATCCAAATCCCGCAAATGAATATTTTATAATTACAGGCCCCTCATCCAACTATCGAGTACAATTAAGTGATGTGTATGGTGCGACTTTACAAAGTTTTCAATTTTCGGGAGAACATAAATCTGTAGATATTGGTCGATTACCAAAAGGTATTTATGCGGTTCGTATCTGGGATGAGCAGAATGGTTTTTCTTTGGTTCGGCAGATGGTTAGGAGGTAGGGAGGAGTCCGAAGACGGAAGTCCGAAGTCCGAAGTTTCCTGCTAGTGTGATTACGATCGCGGGAAACTTCTGTCTTCGGTCTTCCGTCTTCCATCCCCCCTCTACAACTGCTCCTCAATCCGCTCCACCTCCGAAATCATCTCATTGATGCGTTGCTCATTTTTTGCGATTTGTCGTGGGCGCATTACAAACCAAACGAAGAGTATCCAAAGTCCAGTAAATACATAGGCTGTGATTCCAATCCATTTATTCATTTGATAAACTTCGTAAAAATACAAGGCCATAAAGCCTGTTAATAAAATGAAGTAAGCAGCTATTCCTTTTTTCTGTAGTGAACTTTGTTCTGTTTTAAACTTCTTTAACTCTTGTAAATAAGACTTGCTTGAGTTTAATAATTTATCTGCTTTGTACATTTGATTATTTAGTTTAATTAGAAAAACAATAGCTCCTGAGATCGTAAAAATAACACCAACTAAGGCAATCTTAGTAGATACAAATTCGAAGTCAATTCTAAATAAAATTATTAACATCACAGCTATCGTTACTATTAGTGCTACCATCGCCATTACGTTTCTTCGAACAAGCTTATTACGTAGACTTTTGACATTACTTTGTATGGCTTCCATATCTGGCAAATTTGAGGAATCTTGCTTTTTCCAAGAATCCTGTAGGTTTTTAAAATTGTCCATGCTCTTTAAATTTTTGACTAATTTTTCCTTTAATACGGTGTACTTTCACACGCACATTTCCTTCTGACACTCCCAGTACTTCCGCTATTTCTTTTTGTGGAATTTCTTCCAAAACCATAGAGATAATAATTCGATCTACTTCTTTCAATTCAGCGATACACTTTCGTAAAAAGACTAGTTGTTCGTTATTATCTTCTACAGGTGTTGAACTTGGAATATGAACCAAGATTTGATCGTCCACCGTTTTCTTTTTTCGTTCAATCTGACGTAAGCAGTTGTTCACTGCTATTCGGTATATCCAAGTATTAATGGCTGATTCCTTTCTGAAGTTGGGTAAGTTTTTCCATACGGAAATAAAGGTCTCCTGTACCAAATCTTTTGCCCAGTCGGAATCATTTACGTAGCCCATGCATAGTCTGTATATTTTGGGGCTGTACTCCTTGTATATTATTTCGAAATTCATTTCAAGAAAGTATTCACCTGTTCCAAATACCAGTCTGTATCATCGTACATAATAAAGTGCATTCCTTTATTGGCGTACACCAATTCAGCGTTTTCTAGTTTGTTATACTGTTGTGCAATCACGGCATCCATCATTTTAAAATTTGCTTCGAGCAAGATAAGAGAAGGACATTTAACTGCTGCTATCTTATCTCGTAAATCTGTGTTCATCAGTTGGCAATAAATTTCCGCTAAGGTATTTCGATCCGAATCGATACTCCATTTCAACAAAAGATCATGCTTCGTTTGGTCGGTTGTCATCATTCCTAAACTCATCTTTTGGGTTTGCTCAAATTGCGCATCATCCATATTTGTGAACATCGATTTCATCTGTCCACAATCCGCTTCTTCAGCTGCTTCAAATTGCGCATTACTTAACGCTGGCAAACAAGGTAAGGCATCTACTACAATAATCTGCTCTACTAATTCGGGATAATCAGCAGCCAACCACTGCGCCATCAGGCCTCCTAAACTATGTCCAATAATTGTTGCCTTTCCTTTCGATTCCTTTTTTACGTAAGTGGCCACTTCTGCTACCCAGTTTTCTATGGAAGGAGCCTCTTGCGCCTCTTGGCCTGCGAAGCCTGCCATCGTCAAAGTATGACAAGAAAATTTAGGATTAAGTTGTTCAAGGGTCGAAGCCCAAACTTCTCCATCGCAGGTATAACCCGGTATGAGAATGATGTGCTGCGCTCCTTCCCCACTCCGTTCAATATTGAAGGAGTAATTGTTTTGTGCAACTAAAAGATTTAGTGAAAGTAATAATGCGAATAAACTGATAATTTGTTTCATGATATTGATTTTTAAGTTTTATTAAATATCTTTTTTTGCCCTTTAGAGACAGGACTTCATGAAACGTTACAGTTTTTTTTATTTTTTTTGATTAAATCTATCTTGCAGGCACTTAGTCAGGCACAGATTTAAACGGAATGTGCGGATTAAGGACGGGTTTTCTACTAAAAAGATGCTACATCAAGTAAAATGAAACAAGTGACGGTGTCGCACCTAAAGGCGCTTTCACTCGATTTAATGTGCTTCACCTAAGTAATTAAAAAAAGCGTGTTGGTAGATGATTTTATTAGGTTAGAATATCGTTTGAACAACGTTTACTAAACTTTTGAAGTTTAGTAAACGTCCACTCGTTCCAAACGTTTGCCAAATGAAACCACTTAGCACGAAAAGCGCCTTTAGGTGCGACACCTACGTTTGTTAAGTCACGACTTAAGTATACACAGTAGCTGTCGCAAAAGACAGGTTCCAATACAAATCAGCGAGCCTCCGAGTCAACAGGAATCAAACCCAAAACTTCCTCTGCAAAACGATAAGTTGCCGCATCAACAGCCGCCAAATCTTTACAGTACAAATCAGAAGGGATCACGTGTGTCCCTACATTTGCTAGAGGCACTAAGCGCTTTTGGTCATCAGGAACGGCAGTAGTAGAAGCATGAAATTTCTTGATGGCATCAATCGAAATAATCTTGTCATGTTCCTCTTCATTCTTGTAATAATAAGCGAGTAGATAAGGTGTTTTTACTTTTTCAAAAGTGGCGGGAGTCATCGTAGATTGAATTAGCGATTTGAGGCAAATCAAACCTTCCACTTTATATTCTACGGTGGTGTATTGTTCTTTTGGAGTACCGACTAAAGTTGGCAATGTGCGACGTTCCCCGATCAATTGACGAGCCAGTTCTAGTCCCCAATTCTTTGTCAACATATCAGATCGAGGATCGGCTAAATCAAAATTTGGAGAGTACATGATGTGGCCATGGAAAGCTTTTGGGTTTTCAGCAGCCAAATAATTACCTAAGGTACTACCCGTAGAGCATGACATTAGAATCACAGTATCACCTAATAAGCGCGCAACGGCAATCGCTTCCTTCGCTGAATCTACCAAAGCCTTGGGCGTCAATTTTTCAAAAGCATCTTTATTTTTAATGCCGTGGCCTGCAAGACGAGGTATGTATAAATTGCAAGCATATCGCTTTGCAAAATTTTCATGCGTTGGGTCACCTTCCATCGGACTTGCAGAAAATCCGTGTAAGTAAAGGAGTACGTGATTGGTTTTGCGAATGCTGTCTGCCCAGATAATTCGAGAATGGTTGTTTGGTTTTATATCTGAGATTTTTGATTCTCTCTGCGCGATATATGGCGCTAGTTGATCTAATGAAATTCCTAAATATTTGATTTTTGGATTGAACGCTTCAAATTCTGGCTTGGATCCAAATAAGTAAGCGAATACTAACAGGAGAACAGAGACACCTGTTATCTTAAGTAGCATTTTAAAGAATTTCATCTAAAGGGTCTTGTTTAGAAAGCTAAAAAACTTCTCAATATACGCTTATTTTCGTTTCTTCTTCCAACTTCCTTTGTTGCGATCTTCCCGAAATTTACGCTTGCTTGTCGCAATTTTTCTTTCATTGAGTGCTACACGCTTGTTGTGTCGTCTCTTATCATTAATCAATTTCTCAATTAAATCTTCACGACCCAATTTGGTTAGCTTTTCACGAATCGCATGATAGTTTTCACGCTTGTGCCAAAAGAAGAATAAGTGCTGGTTCTTTTTTTCGTGTTTTGACTTTGCCGTATAAACGGGCTTCAGGGTGTACGGATGTAGACCGGTATAATAAGCAACCGTTGCAACCGTCATTGGCGTTGGTGTAAAGTCTTGTACCTGCTCTAGTTTGAAACCCATCTCTTTGGTTTCTGCTGCTAAGTTTGCCATCTCTTCTTCAGTAGAACCTGGATGCGAAGAAATGAAATATGGAATCAAAGGCTGATTCAATCCATTCTTTTTATTGATCTTTTCGAACTTCTCTTTAAACTCATGAAAATGCTTGAACGAAGGTTTTCGCATCATCTTCAAAGTCTCATCAGAGGTGTGTTCAGGAGCTACCTTCAACCGACCACTCACGTGGTTGCAAACAACCTGCTCCATATATTCGTCCAGCGAGCCATCATTGTTTTTGTTGTAACTATCAACCAGTAAGTCATAACGAATACCTGAACCAATAAATGCTTTTTTCACCTCAGGGTGCGCATCCACCTTTTTGTAAATTTCAGTCATCGGTTTATGACTCGTATCCAAATTACTACAAATTACCGGATGAATACAACTTGGACTAACACAACGATCACAAATCTCCTGCACCTTCCCTTTCATCTTATACATATTGGCAGAAGGGCCACCAAGATCACTGATATAGCCTTTAAAGTCTGGCATTTGCGTAACCGCCTCCACCTCTTTCAATATTGACTCTTCTGATCGACTGGCAATAAACTTACCCTGATGTGCTGAGATGGTACAGAAGCTACAGCCTCCAAAACAACCTCGATGCATATTGATCGAAAATCGAATCATTTCATAAGCAGGCATGGTACCTCGCTTGGCATATTTCGGATGCGGTGTTCTAGTATATGGTAAATCGAAGGAAGTGTCAATTTGATTTTCCGTCATGGGAGGATACGGCGGATTCACCAATAATTTTTGATCATCAACCGATTGAATCAATCGACGAGCATTTACTTTGTTGGATTCTTGCTCAATGTGTTTGAAGTTTGCCGCGAAGGAACGTTTATCTCGCAAGCATCTTTCGTGCGAAGCCAATTCAAGGTCTTCCCATTTTTTCACTATGGGCAATGCTTGGTCTGCTGGATGTAAAACCGCTGTTTGCGGAATTGTTTTCAGAGAGTCGAAAGGTACACCTCTTTCGAGTAATCGTACGATTTCCCGCAAAGGCATCTCTCCCATTCCATACACCAACATATCAGCACCACTTTCTGAGAGAATATTTTTAAACAACTGATCCTTCCAATAATCATAATGGGTGACTCGTCGAAGTGAAGCTTCAATACCACCAATCAAAACTGGAATGTCTGGATAGAGTTGTTTGAGAATTTTGGAATAGACTGTTACGGCATAGTCTGGACGATAGCCCGCCTCTCCTCCTGGTGTATAAGCATCAGTAGAACGACGACGTTTAGAAGCTGTGTAATGATTAACCATGGAGTCCATACAACCAGAGGTCACTCCAAAGAAGAGACGTGGTTTTCCCATTTTTTTGAAATCTCGTAGATCATCTCTCCAGTTAGGTTGAGGGATAATTCCGATCTTAAGGCCTTCACTTTCAATGATACGCGCAATCACTGCGGTACCAAAAGCAGGATGGTCTACATAAGCATCACCAGATATCAGGATGACATCTAGTTGCTCCCAACCACGCATTTCTACTTCTTTCTTAGTTATTGGAAGCCAATCTGTTAAAGGTCTTTTTTCATTCATTAGGCTACAAAGTTACGCTATTTTGGGCTAAGTAGTTCAACAAGATCAAATGACGGGGTAGAAGTTTTAACCTTTGAGGCATTTAAAATTGATTTGCTTACTCATTCTGGACAAAAAATGCTTAAATTCCATTAAAAATCATTGATTGACAACCAAATGTGTCCCTCAAAGCTTCTATAGTCTTAGAATTTACAAGTTTGTTTTATCTTTGATGTTGAAGTTACATGAAGAATGTTGTTTAAAAAGAGGATCCAATCAAAAAACACAGTTAAACTTCAGGTTTTATTTATTCGCCCCAAAGAAAACAATGATCCGACTTATACTTATAGGTTTAATACTGAATTCGTGCCTATCGCTAAAGGCTCAAACTTCTGAGATAGATAGTCTTGAAACCGCGCTCGGTGGCCTTACTAGCCCATCTGAACGTGTCCCTCTTTTGCTAAAACTTAACGAACTCACCCCTACTCAATTTCCAGAAAAAAAATATGACTTCGCTCATAAAGCGCTCCTCTTATCGAAGGTTCTTGGTAATGATAAATACCTCATGGAAGCTTACTATAGAATGGGCCTATTCACAGGTTCTGTTTCAAAAAAAAATGAACTCGCTATGACCTATGTCGATTCATCAATGGCAATAGCGCAGCAATTGAATGATCCTCTTTTTATTGCACATAACTTAGCACGTCGAGGTCATTTGACTTCCAATATTGTAAGAACAAAAGAGACGAATAAACAGTCAACCGCCTTGTATACAGAGGCATTGGAGATTTACAAATCTATTCCTAACGAAAAGGGGATTGCCAATGCGTTAGGCAGTTTAAGTTATTATGCTCGGCGTAGAAACGAAATTGACGAAGCTCTGGATTTCGCACAACAAGCTATAGATGTAGCAACTAAAGCAAACGATCCAAAATCTCTCATATTCTCAAAAACACAAAAAGGACGTTGTTTTATCACAAAAGGAAAATTCAAAGATGCGCTGAAGGTTTTGCAAGAAGCTCTTGACTTAGCAATTGAAAATGATTTTAAAACCAAGCAAGCTAACCTTTATAATTTACTTGGAGTAATCTTAAATAGAATTCCAGATTACGATCTTGCAATTGATCAAATCAACAAAGGCATTGAGTTAAACAAATTACTCAAAGACACGATTGGGCTAGGAAGTTGTCTGACAAGCCTTGGAGTTTCATACAGTCGAAAAGGAAGCTATGACAAATCACTAGAAGCTTATTTTCTTGCTGTAAAGTATTTGGAATCTCAAGACAACATCAGTGCTGCTAGCAATGCTTATACAAACATTGGTAAAAACTACAAGCAACTCAAAGAGTATGATCGCGCACTTGAATACTACGAACGCGCGATAAAAATCAAACTTAAAGACAATAACGAAGAAGGTGCAGGTCGTGTTTATAACAACATGGGTACAACCTGCGTTGAACTTGGCGAATATGATCGTGCTTTAGAATATTATTTCAAATCATTAGAATTACACAAAAAAACAAAATACAAAAATAGCGAAGGTATTGCTCTTATAAACATTGGTGAGGTATATATGAAAACACAGTCTTTTGCGAAAGCATTGGACTACAGTTACCGCGCACTTGACATTTTCACGACCATCGATAATAAAAGCACCATGTCAGCTGCACTCCAAATCATCGCTGAGACGTACATGGAGATGAAAAAATATCCTGAACAAGCATCTACCTTTCAGCTTCAAAACAAGAGTGCTTTTGAAATTGAAAACATGTTGCTTCGTGCAAAAGACCTTGCTGAAGCATCTAATCGATTTACTGAATTGAGGAACGTCTACATCACCTTGGTTGAATTTTATCGAGACAAGGATTCCAAAAACGCTTTGACTTATCAAGACAAACTGATGGCCATCAATGATAGTATTTACCAATCAGATAAGTTGATGGCTGTTGCCGAAATGCAGACGAAATTTGACCTTACCAACAAGGTAAAAGAGAATCTACATTTAAAAGAAACCAACGAACTAATCCAATCTCGTAACAAGTTATATTTACTTACAGCAATTAGCTTATTTGGATTTTTAATAGCCGGAGGGATCTTCTACAGGCAACTCAACAATGTCAAGGAAAAACTAGAAATTCAAAACAATACCATTGAAGATCAGAACGATCAGTTAACCAGCCTCAACAAAACAAAGGATCGCTTTTTTGGTATCATAGCGCACGACCTAAAAAGTCCATTAATAGCCATGCAAGGTTTGGGTAAACGCATTAATTTTTTATTGAAAAAAGATGATCAAGAACAGCTCTTGGCATTAGGTGACCAGGTAGATAATACTTCTACTAAACTGAATGATTTGCTCGACAACTTGTTGAATTGGGCTTCCATTCAAACAGGAGATATTCCTTTCCATCCCCAAACGCTTAACTTATTTGACATTGGTGAAGATGTCGTTTCTATTTTTGAAAATAATGCTGCTGCAAAAGGAGTTAACTTAGAAATGGATATTGCTGATGATTTGCGAATATTTGCAGACGAAAGAGCAACCAATACCATCTTGAGAAATCTAATTAGTAATGCTGTAAAGTTTACTCCCAAAGGCGGAACCGTTTCTTTATCAGCCACTCAAAAAAACGGTAACTTAAATATCGCTATCAAAGACACAGGCGAAGGGATTTCTCCTAGTCGACTCAAAAATTTATTTACACTCGACAAGAAAAGCACCCTTGGTACATCGGGTGAAAAAGGAACCGGTTTAGGCCTCATGCTTTGTAAAGAACTCGTAGAGATGAACGGTGGCACATTAAACGTATGTAGCACAGAAGGTGTAGGCTCATCTTTTGAATTTGCATTACCAACTAAAAAAACATCCTAAATCACGTATGCTTCTCCCCCAGAAAATACGCGACCAACTGAATAACAATTTTAATTTTTTTTTAAATGGCAAAAATTAAAGTACTAATTGTAGAAGACGAACCTCTGTATGCAGGCCAACTGGAGATGCTGGTGCTTGAGCTAGGCTATCTACCTTTAGCCAAGGTCAGCAGCGGAGATATGGCTATTGATATGGTAGAGGCAACCCAACCTGATTTACTTCTGATGGACATCAATATAGATGGGGACAAGGACGGAATCGAAACGGCTGCAATCATTCACAAGACACATACCATTCCTGTGATCTTCATCACTTCAATGCAAGATGATGCAACTTTTGAGCGTGCTAAATCGGCGGCACCTTATGCTTTCATAACAAAGCCTTTTAGTGCAAAAAAATTACAACGCACCATCGAACTCGCTATTGCTAGAATGCAGCCCCAACAAGGCAACAATAGCACGGGATGGGCTGACGACATTCTTATCGATGATAGTTTTTATATCAAAGTAAAAAATAAGTTGGAAAAGGTAACACTTACAGATATCCAATGGATTGAAGTCGTGAATCGCGATTGCATTATGCACACGATCGAAAAACCACTAACCGTTCGTATATCGCTGACGGAGCTAATTGCTAAATTACCAGAGGCCATTTTCTTGCAGGTTCATCGTAGTTTTATTGTTAATGTTAAGCATATTGGATCGGTTGATCTGACCAATAATCGGATCACAATAAAGGATAACCAAATTCCTATAAGTAAGGCTCACAAGGATGATATATTAGAAAAATTACAGATTCTATAAGGAAAACTGCCGTTTCTAACCAATTCTCCTTTTCCTTTACTACAAAAAGACGACTATTCACACCAAAATATCGGACATCTACAACACTGCTCTTGTACGGAAAAGCTAATCTTAGCATCTTTGCAATACAAAGTTACAATTAAGTACTTTTAGTAGAATTGACAGCTTCAATAGCCTTACAATCTACGCCCCACCTGGGAAATGATCATCCAAAGTTGCATCAGAATACTAGGTAACTAAATACGAGCGGATTCTAAAACCTGAATAGTGAGGCAGTTCCGGTGTTAAAACTGGAATTGCCCATTTTTATCAACTATCAGTCAAACGCTGTCGTAATTTAAATACACTGTATTAAAGCTAATAACCCCAAAAAACTTCTACCAGTTTCATGATCTAACCATGAGCTGGTAGCATCCATCCTTCTTTATTCACATCCGCTTTCATTCCTTCAAAAAAAAAACAGTAAGTGCTTAACACAGGTTACTACTGATATTTTAATGAACCCGATAGTTTATCTAGGCTCTTCTTTATTGAAGGCCTTTTTTTTATAGCTTAAATAAAAAAAGCCTCCCGAAATTACTTCCGAAAGGCTTAAGTGATTATGTTTATCCAAGGTTTGTTATTGTTGAAGTGGTTTAAGCTAACAATTTACTCTTCTTCAATTTCAAAAATAAAGGTCAACTTTCCACATTGCTTATCAGGGGCAGTGTAATCTTTTTCAAAACGATATTGTTGTGCGATGTCCATCGCCTTTCGGATAACAGACATGGTCTTAATACTAGAAGCTCCTTTATTGAACTTTGAGTACACCACTCGACCATCTCTATTTACACAAAGATCAATAACGATCTTTCCTTCTTCTTTGGTTACACTTTTCACATCAGCTCTGTAAATTACTTTTCTATTGAAAAGTCCATCGCCAGGGAAATCTCCAACTTTAGTTCCGCTATCGGTTTTACCTTTAGTCGCATCCGTTCCATTCTCAGCTGCTTCACCGCCTCCACTGTTCGACTTTGTGTTTTTACCTTCTTGCTTTTTTGAACTTGTCTTACCTGTGCTCTTCGTTTTCTTTGTCTTCGCCTTTGTATTGGTCTTCTTAGTCTTTGTCTTAGCAGGCTTTTTAGGCTTAGGTTCAGGCTTCGTTACATCCGGTTTATTCCGAATTGGCGGAACGCGCATTTTTTTCTTTGGCTTAGTTGGTGAAGTACGCACTGGCGGGTTCGGCTTAGTCGTCGTCACCACTGGTGCACGCTGAGGTACAGGCTCTGGTTTTGGCTCAGGCTTTACTTCCTTCACTTCTGGTTCAGGAGTAGGTTCTTCTACTACTTCTTCCTTCACTTCCTCTGCCACTTTTTTCTCAGGAGCTTCTTCTTCTTTCTTATCTCCTTCGGCTGATTTTTTAGAAGAGCTTTTGAAGTCAGTGAATTGTACTTCTACAAATTTTGGCTGCTCAGGTTCTGGTGGATCCATCGTCAAAAACGGATACAGAGCTAACAATACGATGATTGTGTTGAATACTACGGAGTAGGTCATCCCCTTCCGCTTATTCTGCTTTTCATTTATTGATATTGTGTTACTCATCTTCTAAAAATTTTGGTGTTCTAAAATAATCCCAAATTATATAAGGGCATGAACGTAATTGCTATAAGACAATATTGCGCTTTCCCAAGAAAAGATACCGTTAAAGGACTCTTAATATTATTAAAGGAAAGTTTAAAGTGTCCTGTAAATTCTACACTAAGTAAGTCCTATCCGTCGAACTAAAACAACCATTAAGAACTGATTGTCAGACAATTACACCATACAATAGCAAGTATACTTCTAATTTCCAGAATAAAGCTCTTTCAGCCTTTTCAGCACTTTTGAAAAGTAAATAAATATGGTTTTACGCTTTTCCATCATATAAACACGGATAATAGGTGAGCTACCACACTTGATCTTTTGAGGTTTTAATGGGTATAAATGAGATGTAATTTGTGGGTATCAAAGGAAGACAGTTGCACAAATCAACATTACTGTTCAGCTAATTCTCAAAGAAGAAAACCTAATTCATCACACTTTTTAAATCCATTCGTCATGCAAAAGAACCAGCTCCTCCAATTCGCTTTTATGCTTTTAACCATTAGTTGTTTTATGAGTTGCCAACAAAAAGAAACGACTGCAATTCAGAAACCATCACACGATCAAGTTCATCAACATTTGGTTAATAAAATTAGATTAGGAGACGGTGTTCCTTTGAATCTTAATTTGGCCATAAGATGGAAGGTCAACGATGAGGAATTATTCCACAATCAGTTTTCGACAGAAGATACCTTCAACTTAATGATCCTTCAACCGCGAGCATATGAATTGATTAGCACGGTTGCAAATACTTTTGGAAGTATCGACTCTGTATTTTATTCACAACGCCAGGTATTCATTTCTGAAATAAAAAATGAGTTGCTTGAAAAACTAGGTGAGCCGGGTGTTCACATTAAAGAAGTGATTTTTAAAGACATTTACTTTCCTCAAAGTTATACACTCGCTATGGAAAAAGCAGGATTGCACCGACAAGAAATCGAACGCATTCATCAAGAAAAATTAATTCAGATGGAAGAGGCAGAAGCACAACGTCAAAAAGCTGAAGCGGATGGCAAAGTGTCTATCGCACGTGCTCAAGCAGAAAGTAAAACACAAAAAATAAAAGCAGAAACAGAAAAATATCATCGCCAAAACGAATTGGCAAAAGCAGAGACGCTTGCCCAAGTGGACAAAACCAGAGCAAAAGCTGAAGCAGAACGCAGACGCGTTTTGGCGCAAGCCGAACTAGACAATCAACGAAATTTAAAAGATTTGGAATTGCAACGCACAAGAGAACTTAACAAAATTGCCATTGACAAAAAACGTCAACTCAACGAAGCAGAACTAGATAACCAACGCGCCATGGCTGGTATTTGCTCTCAAAATCCAGTCTACGCTACTTACCTAGTGAATAGAGAATTAGCTGCACATGTCGAATTTGCGGTGCTACCAACGGGTACTGACTCTAATATTTTTAGTAACATTTTGAATAATAAAATGCCTGGTTTGAAGACGCCTTTGGCGGAGTAGAGAGAAGTCCGAAGACGGGAGACCGAAGTCCGAAATTTCACTATAACGCAATTTACACGGTCGCGAGAAACTTCCGTCTTCCGTCTTCGCAGGCTGACCGTTAATTGAATTTGGCATTCGGAACAGGGTCTAAATGTAAAATGTAAAACCGCAAAAGTCCAAATGTAAAAGTTACCCACGAATGACATGCTACGCCAGGAAGGCGCGATTTTCGGATACTTTTACATTTTGACTCCCGCCTGGCGGCCCGACAGGTTTATCATTTTGCGGTTTTACATTTAAAAAATTTCGCTAAAAGCGATGCAGCTAAATATTCAGAGAACTGACTTAGTGGTCAACCTGCGAAGACGGAAGTCCGAAGTCCGAAGTTGCCCATTATTGTGAATCCCCGACTCTAACAAGATTTAAGTTTTAAGTCCGCGTTAGAGAGAAACTTCCGTCTTCGGACTTCCATCTTCCGTCTCTTCTCCACCTTTCCTCCTATTTACTTACGACAGAACTTTCTAAAAGTTGGGCCAAATACCAATTTGTTTTGCAATGTTTAGAATCGTTTTATACAGATGAATAATTAGCGTTTAAATGGCCGCCCAATCAAGCGGAGTTCCTGCAGTGATGGCCTCGCGGGCTGTCCTTCCTAGTATTTTCTCATAATGCTTTGGCTCTAAGCCAAAACCTGGACGGATGATGCGTGTATTATGTTCGGTCAAAGGTTCTCCTACAGCAACGTTTTTCGTTACGTAGATCGATCGTTTGAATTGTTTGCTATTTTCTTCTGCTTTTTGAACACCGTAGGACACCTTCCCTAATGCTAATGCTGCTCGTTCGCTCTCTATACAAAGGCTTTTCAATTCAGCTGGCTCTAGTGAGAAAGCGGAGTCTACTCCCCCATCTGCCCTACTTAGCGTAAAATGTTTTTCAATAACGGTTGCGCCTAAAGCAACTGCAGCAATTGGCACACCAACTCCCATGGTATGATCAGAAATTCCAACTAAGATGTCGTCAAATAATTGGTTTAAATGTGGCACTGTTAGAATATTGGAAGTGGCTGGTGTCGCCGGATAAGTGCTCGTACATTTTAGTAGAACCAATTCTTTACAACCATTAGCGCGTAGCACTCGAACTGACTCGTCGATATCACTGATGCTACTTACGCCTGTAGACATGATGACTGGCTTTCCTGTTTGTGCTACTTTGATCAAAAGTGGGTGATCTGTGTTTTCGAAAGAGGCGATTTTGTAGGCTGGTACGTCTAGTGTTTCGAGAAAGTCTACTGCTGTTGCATCAAATGGCGAACTAAATGCTAACATTCCTCTCTCGGCTGCTCGGTCGAAGATAGCTTGATGCCATTCCCAGGGTGTGTAGGCTTTTTTGTAAAGGTCAAACAACTCTTCTCCTTTCCATAATGATTGGTCATCTTCGATGGTTAGTGCTCCGCGGATGGTCATGGTTTCTGCGGTGTAGGTTTGTAGTTTGATTGCGTCGGCTCCGGCGTCGGCTGCTGCGTCTACGATAGCCAATGCGCGATCAAGTGATTGGTTGTGATTGCCTGACATTTCTGCGATGACGAATGGTTTTTGGTTGGTGCCGATTAGTCGATTTCCTATTTTGATATTTTTCATGGTACTTTTTTTTTGTGAATGGTGAATTAAAGGGATTTAAAAGTATTAAGAGGGGAACTGATATTAGAAAAAGTGTTGCCGTAAGTTTCTCTGGATCTCGTTCGTCGGGCTGAAGTTCGGCGACCGACTTACTAAGCAGTTACAAATATTTAAAACGTGTTTCTACACTGCTTGAGAAAATTTAAAGTTGGATTTAGTGTTTTCATTTTTGATAAAATTTAACTTTTGAAAGACTTTGACAGAGGCTATATTGTCGGTTTTTACATAGCCGATTATTTTTTCTACTGTTGGTAAATCTGCTTTCAGTTTTTCCGTCCCTCCTTCAACTAGGAATCCACCAAGTCCTTTTCCTCTGTATTTTTCATCTAATGAATAACTGATCTGTGCCTTGTTGTCTTTAACATCAAATCTAATTTGGCCAACAGGTTCCCCCTTGTATTCCATGACATATAGTTTGCAGTTTTCATCATTCAACTTTCCTACAAACCATTCAGAATGCTGTTGAAAAGAAATAGGTTCGGAGCTAAAAGATTGCTTTCGAGTGGCCTTATTATTGGCCCAAAAAAAATATTGTTCTAGATCTTCGACTGTTGCTAATCGGAAGGAAACATTCAATTCTAAGTCTAGTTTTTGAAACAAACGAAGTAACCTAGAAGGGCTTTTTCTGTCGATTGTATTTCGCTGTTTAATCCTTGCAGAGAATAAATCAGCCAGAGGTATTTTTCCAATTTCCTTTGTGGGAAAAGCCAAACCTTCATTTAACAAAAACGCCTGAAGGTACTGCTGATTATCTGCCGTTTGGTGCAAAAAAAGATTACCTCCTATTGTTAAATATTCTAAGGCGACTGTACTCGGCGGACATATCGCAGTATCACATCTTTGCATCAACAAAGCCATTGCAATAGCTGGTAAATTTCGGAATACCTCAATATTCAAAGTACTTTTTTTACAAAACTCGTTTAAGACATCCTCATGTCTGTAGGCCGAACCTAATACTACTTTACAATTTTTGATTCCCGATAAATTTTCACATTGCGTTAAAACATTCAAGGTGTCATTGTTCGGATCTTCACCACCCAGGCAAATTAAGATTGTGTTTATTTGTGGATTAGTATTCAACCTTTGTGGTGATTCAAAAAAAGCGTTTCGTAGTATTAGGTAATCAAGGCCAAGACATAACTTCGTATCTTTTTCACAGCGGTAATCATCTGGTTTTACAGTTCCACCATGATTAATAATGGCATCTGCTAAAAAATGTGTGTCGTGAATATCATCAATACAAACTAACTTCCCTGCCGCTGATTGAACGATCTCTTGATATTCGGTACGAAAATAATATGCATCTAAAACCAGCATTTCTTTCCCTGTGAGGTAATTGTTTTTTATCCATTTGGCTTCTTCAGTATTTAAGCAATTCCTTGGTACTTCAATTTGCGCAAAGCCTTTTTGATCTATCTTTTTTGCGACAGCAGCAACATCAATTTTTGTCAAAAACAGGCAATCAAAATTGGGTTTTAAAATTTCGGCTAAAGCCAAACACCTGACCAAATGTCCCTGTCCAAAACCGTTAAGCGCGTCTACTCGGAAATAAACTTTCGTCTTCATGAAATTGATTTAATTGTTTAAATTTTAGTTCTGCCATTTTCCAATCTTGGATGGTATCAATATCTTGCACTTCTGAGTTTTCCAAAATTAGTGTTCCGCTGTTGTCGGTAAACAAAGTTTTCTTTTTCTCTAGTTGCTTGACATTAAACCAGTAAAACTGTCCGGCATCGTGATAGGCCTTGGGTAAATCTTGGCTACGTACATTTACATTTTGCTTATCAATCATTTCCAGTCGTCCTTCCTCTCCTATTTTTAATGCTCGATGAATTGAATAACTAAATTCTGTAACCGGTACCACTGTATCAAAATTTTCATTCTTTAGCTTCTTGTATGCTCGATGCAGTTGATAAGGCGAAATCAATGGTGCCGTTGGATAAATACAACAAGCTTGACTAAAAACAACACCTTTTTTCTGATACTCTTGTAGCACTTCAAGTATGGCATCTACAGTTGTCGCATGGTCAGAAGCATTTTCTTCACTTCTCATAAAAGGAACTGATGCGCCATAGTATTGAGCCAAGTCTGCGATTTCATCGTCATCAGTTGACACCATCACTTCATCAAACAATCCCGATTGTATCGCTGCTTTAATCGAATAAGACAAAATCGGACGGCCTAAAAAATTTTTGATGTTTTTACGCGATATTCTTTTGCTTCCACCCCTCGCTGGAATAATTGCTAACTTCCTCATGGAAATAATTTTTTACGTGTTTAATAATTTGGTTTTGTTCTCTTGTGGTCAATGTTGGAAACATGGGAAGGCTCAGACATTTTTCATAATAGGCTTCTGCTTTTGGCATGTCTCCTTTTTGCCAACCTCGTTGTTGGTAATAGGGCATCGTGTGTACAGGTACGTAATGAATTTGAGCAAATATTCCGAGTTCTTTTAAGTAATTATAAAGTCCCAAACGATCTTCAACTTGGATGACATAGAGGTGATAAGCATGACCAATTCCAAAAGGAACATCAATCGTTTTAACAGACGTGTTTTTAAAGGCATTCTTATATTTCACTGCTATTGCTCTTCTTTTTTCGATCCCTTTGCGTCCTCGACTTAGTTGTGACAAACCCAGTGCGCAAGAAATATCTGATAAGCGGTAATTGTAGCCCATCTCTTGCATTTCGTAATACCAACCACCGTGGTTTTCATTTAGTCGTTGCGGATCTTTTGTAATCCCATGACTGCGAAGCATCAATAACTTTTCGTAAAGTTCAGGATCATTGGTTGTGACCATTCCTCCTTCGCCACTGGTAATGTGCTTAACTGGGTGAAATGAAAAGATAGTTAGGTCGGCAAATTTTCCATTTCCAGTAAAATGCTTTTTACCTTTTGAATCGATAAAACTAGCACCAGGAGCGTGGCAAGCATCTTCAATCAACCACAAACCGTGTTCATCTGCCAGTCTTCTAAATGCTTCCATGTCTACTGGGTAGCCTGCAAAACTCACAGGAATAATTCCGTCAAAAGTACCAGCAGGTTTGGATTCTAAAAGTGTACGCACTTTATTGATATCAAGACAAAGTGTATCAGGATCGATGTCCGAAAAAATAGGTTCACCTCCGCAGTAAACAATACTATTTGCTGTGGCAGCAAAGGTGATTGGTGTGGTGATGACGCGGCTTCCTGGTTTAGTTCCTAAAGCTAGTGCTGCGATATGCAGCGCGGTCGTTCCGTTTGAAACGGCCAC
Source organism: uncultured Saprospiraceae bacterium (assembly GCA_937959375.1). Lineage (GTDB taxonomy): Bacteria > Bacteroidota > Bacteroidia > Chitinophagales > Saprospiraceae > CALGLS01. Next base: position 2,114 of record CALGLS010000096.1, on the reverse strand, counting down.
TGCATATTTCGCATCAACATATTTAGCAAACTGCTTTTCGAATTCAGCCACGACTGGCCCCTGCGTCAAGTAATCCGATTTCAAAGTCTTAATAACTGCTTGGATATCCTCCTCAGTAATTTCTTGGCGACCGTATGGAATTTTCAACATGATATTTTTTATTAGAATCAGGTAATATACTTTACAAATTAATTAGGCTGCTTGTAAAACTTCTGTTGGTTGAAAGTTTGGATCAACATGTTCTACCACGATATCTTGAATATCGCTGATCGTTAACCAATCTGTGTTATCTCCAGAATTGTAGCTAAAGCCAACTGGAACCATCTTCGCATTTTCTGGTTGATAATGCTCTAAGAAGTTTTCAGTACTGATGCCTTGGAAGTTTAAGTTGGTTGGACAAATGATGTAGTGATTGTCTAGTTCAATTGTGTTAAAACTATCTGATTGTGTGATCATTTCTTCGTGTAGTTTTTCACCAGGTCGAATTCCTACGATACGTTGTTCGCAATCTGGAGCGATAGCGGTTGCTACATCGGTCAGGTTATAAGAAGCTAATTTACTTACGTAAATTTCACCACCCATTGCACGTTCCAAAGCGAATAACACCAAGTCAACGCCACCTTCGAGTGAGATATTAAATCGTGTCATTTCTGCGTGCGTGATTGGTAAAAAACCGTCTTTTCTTTTGTTGAGAAAGAAGGGCATTACTGACCCTCTTGAGCCAGCCACATTTCCATAGCGCACTACAGAGAAAGTCAAATCTCGATCACCACGCATATTGTTGGCAGCTACGAATAATTTATCAGAGCAAAGTTTGGTTGCGCCATAAAGGTTGATTGGTGCAGCTGCTTTGTCGGTAGATAATGCGACTACTTTTTTTACACCAGTTTTAAGTGCTGCAGTGATGACGTTTTGCGAACCGTATACATTTGTTTTGATGCATTCGGTTGGGTTGTATTCTGCCGATGGAACTTGCTTAAGTGCTGCTGCGTGGACTACGTAATCGATTCCTTGGCAAGCGGTGGTCAATCGTTCCGCATCCCGAACATCACCGATGAAGTATCGCATGGCTGGATATTTTGCTGGCGAAAAAGTTTGCATCATTTCGTATTGCTTGAGTTCGTCGCGGCTGTAGACTACGATTCGCTTTACTTCTGGATATGCGTTTAATACTGTTTCGATGAATTTTTTCCCGAATGATCCGGTACCTCCAGTTACTAAGATTGATTTGCCGTTTAAATTTAACATCTTTTAAAGTTTTTTTTGATTGTGAAAAATGGTGGAGGGTTTTTCTGCTAATTATACCTCAAAGATAGGGGGAGGTGGTGCTGGGTGCTGGGAGTTTTCGGTTTTTGGGGGGAATGTTTCGGTTTTTGGGGGAATGGGGGCTTGGGGCGTTGCCCCAAGGGGTGGAGGGGCAAGGCTTTCAGCCTTGTTTGAGTAGGAGCTCTTTTGGGGTGGGTGAGGTGTGGGTTAGAGAGAGTGTGCGTGTGCTGGGTGAAGTGAGTGAGGTGGGTGAGGTGGGTGATAGATAACGCCCCTTCAGGGCTTGCGGGTGATGTGGTTTGGGGATCACAGGGCGATGCCCTGTGTTAATCGTGGGGATTCCCTTTTAGGGAATTTGCGGGGTGAGTGTGGGGGCGTGTGGTGGGTGTGGGTGTGGGGCGTGGATGTGCGTGGGGGTAGGGATGGGTACTTGTGGGTAGGTATGTAAGTACATGCATGTATGCGTGTACTTCTGTATACACGCATATGACTGCTTGCACATCTTCGTGCTTGTCTGTATTTGTATTGAAGTAGATATGGAGGGGGGGGATGATGGGAAAAAGGGCTTATCGTTGTTGGGTTTCTAGTTGTTGATGGAGGACTTGGGCGGCGTGGGTCCATGAGTAGTGTTTTTGGATGTGGGAGCGGTTTTTATTGTGGATACTTGCGTTGTTGTTGGTTTTGATTAGTTGACTCAGTGCTTCCTTGAAAGTTGGGTAGTCGGTGGGGTCAACTAGTTGGGAGCCGAAGAAGGTGAAGTCGCTCATGGCGGTTTGGTTGGAGCAGAGGGTGTTTAGTCCTAGAGCTGCGGCTTCGATGGGTGGAATTCCGAAACCTTCTGCTAGTGA
>CALGLS010000095.1 GCA_937959375.1 uncultured Saprospiraceae bacterium | reverse complement strand
TCCTCGTGAAAATGCTTGGTTGGAAATCGTTGAATTACAAGATTCAGCACAGCCTTTCCATGACTGGAATGAACGCATCAACTTTGAATGCTACGCACCTAATCGTGCCGCTCGTATTCTTGATGATGTTGGAAATATTATCAAAATACAAAACAACTACTCGCATATCAGTTTCAACTTTGGTCCAACTTTGCTATACTGGATGAAACGCCAAGACAAAGCAACTTACGATCAAATCATTGCCGCTGACAAAAGAGCACAGGAAAAATACAGTGGTCATGGTTCTGCCATCGCGCAGGCACACTCCCACTTGATTTTGCCACTCTGTAACGAGAAAGATAAAGAGACCCAGGTCATCTGGGGAATCAGAGATTTTGAACATCACTTTGACAGAAAGCCTGAAGGTATGTGGCTCGCAGAAACGGCAGCCGATATTGCCTCACTTGAAGTACTAGCTGCCAATGGTATTAAGTTCACCATACTTGCACCACGACAAGCGAAGGCTGTGAAACCAATTCATGATGCTAATTGGATGGATGTATCTGGAACTCGGGTAGATCCACGTCGTCCGTATGTTTGCAACTTACCTTCTGGTAATAGCATCGTTTTATTTTTCTATGATGGAAATGTTGCACAAGATGTCGCTTTCAAAGGTTTGTTAGACAATGGTAAGGCTTTTGCCAAAAGGCTGGTCTCCACCGTTGACAATAATGACGTTCCTCAATTGATTCATATTGCAACAGATGGTGAAAGTTATGGCCATCATCATCGCTATGGCGAAATGGCGCTGGCAGATTGTGTCAACTATGTAGAAGAAGAAAAACTAGCCATACTTACCAACTATGGAGAGTATTTAGAAAAGCATCCGCCAGAATGGGAAGCACAGATTTTCGAAAACAGCTCTTGGTCATGCGTACATGGTATCGAACGATGGCGATCAGACTGTGGATGCAATAGTGGTCATCCTACTTTCAAACAAGAATGGAGAGGACCACTACGTTATGCCTTTGATTGGTTGCGCGATAATCTGATTGAAATTTTTGAACGTGAAGCAGGTGCCTTATTAAAAGATCCATGGGCGGCACGTAATGATTACATCGAAGTCATCAATGATCGTAGTTCAGATATGATCAATAGCTTTTTTGCAAAACATGCAAACGAAGAATTAAACAAAGAAAAAACAACAAGAGCTTTACGTTTATTAGAAATGCAACGTAACGCCATGTTGATGTATACGAGTTGTGGTTGGTTCTTTGACGAAATTTCTGGAATTGAAACCAATCAGATTTTACAATATGCATTGCGTGCAATTGATTATGCAAAGCAACTTGAACAAGGTGATTTTGAACAAGACTTTATTAATCGTTTGGAGAACGCACCGAGTAATATTTATAAGAATGGAGCCGTTAGTTTCCGCAAACACGTGATTCCCGGTCGACTTGGTTTGACCAGAGCGGGTATGCACTTTGCCGTCGCTTCTTTGTTTGAACAAAAGGCACAGGAGAGTATGTCTTTCTTCAACTACAAAGCCATCAGTGAGTATGAGCGTAGAGGTGAGGCCGGTAGTCAGAAAGTGGTGATTGGAAAAACAGTAATGAAGTCGAAAATTACTTTATCAGAAAAACCATTCACGTTTGCGGTACTATATCTTGGTCAACAAAGCTTGATTGGATACATCTCACGTGACATGACGGATGAGACCTTTAAGGAAATGGAGGATGAACTATTTGGTACCTTTGATTCGCACAACTTAGGTGATGTGATTGGTGTCATGCAAAAATATTACGGTTCAGAAAGTTATTCTTTTGATCATCTTTTCCGCGATGAGCGTCGTAAAATTTTGAAGCACATCACGGGTCGTAATTTACAATCCGCCGAAAACTCTTTCAGAGATATCTACAACGATAATTACCAATTGATGTCGAGTATGCTTTCGAGTGGTATTCCGATTCCAAAGTCGTATAAGAACTTGGTTCAGTTTGTCGTAAATGCAGACTTGCATCGATTTTTCACTAAAGATGAAATTGACATTAGTCGACTTCAAAAGTTAATCAATGAATTGGACAAGTGGCAAATACAGTTGAGTAATGAAGAGTCTTTTGCATTAGCAGCAAGTGAGCGTATCTTCTGGGAAATTTCAAAGTTAGAACATATGATCAATCCATTGGATCACATCAATAATCTAACGCACATTCTAGAAAGTCTGAAAAAGGTAAATATCAAATTAGATATTTGGAAGAGCCAGAATTTATATTTCCCAATGATCAAAGGTTACATTAAAGGCGATTGGGTATTTGCGAGTAAAGAGATAGAGGAAGCTTATATTCGCTTGGGTAAGATGCTGAATATTGAGTTTAATCGACAGGCGGTGGAGGTTTGATGATATAAGACGGAAGACAGAAGGCGGAAGACGGAAGTGCTCTTCTAAGGTACTTCTTACTTCTTTATCTATAGAAAATTAATTTTAAAACGGGTCTGCTTTAATAGAGCAGATCCGTTTTTCGTTTGAGCTTGCTTATGAAGTTATTTCATAAGAATGTAAAACTATGCGTATTCCTTATAAACAACTAGAGGCTACTCGTTTATAAAACTGAATTTTAAATTTCTTTTTGTAAATTAGAGTCGGTACTTCCCTACCTGTAAATTGTAAAAAAATATAAACTATGAATTTTCTTAAATCCCTACTTCTTCTCGTTCTATTCTTTTCTGGAACAACAATACTCAACGCTCAAGATTCACAAGACAGTCCAGCGCCTGCATCTCCAAAATTCTCAGCAGGGCTCAGCATCGGAACAGCATTCTCAAGAGTAAGTTCCAACCAACTCGTTGCTCCTATAACAAACCTAGACTTCAATACCTTAAGTACTAATACCAAATGGAATGAAGCTATTGGCTTACACTTACTATATCATATCAATGAGGAATACGGTATCGAAAGTGGTGTTTTTTATGACAAAAAAATAATTAACCTAAGCGGTAATAACGGAGGTGCTAACCAAGACAAAGAAACCAATCCCGTATTTACTTATGAGTTTCTAACCTTTCCATTGCTTTTCAAAAAAACAATTGGCTCAAAAAAAGTAAAAGGAAGTTTTCTTGCAGGGCCATATTTTAGTTTACTACAATCATCAGCCTACACCAACAGAATCTATACCATTACAGTAGATAGCAACAACAACTATATCGAAACAGCTAAAGAAGAAACGCAAAATCTCACTAATGCTAGCCGTGAAGTAAATTTTGGCCTTCTACTAAAGGCTGGAGCCGAAATGAAAGCCACTGAAATAATCACCCCATTCATCTTTGGATTTTATTCGCAAAGTTTTAGCAAGGCTGATGACTTTACGGATGTCCGCGCTACCTACCCAGATGCAGTAGAAGGTGATGGCAAATTTTCTAGCTTCGGAATTTCTTTAGGTATTTACTTTCGTATGAAGTAGCATACTACTCTCCTTTTACTCCTTGATTTTAATGCTGTCCTTCTTGCGAATCTGCGAGCTGAACATGCTATGAACACCCCTAGCTATTCTCATATCTGTTCTAAACAACAAGTATTCTCTTTACAAAAAAACACTATGCTCCTTCCTATACCCCATCAATATGGGGCTTCTTACCATTCCTCGAAGGCTTAGATTTGTACTATAATTCGCAAGAAACTTTTTTAATACAACTCTAAAATTAAATTCGATGAAACAGTTAACTTTTACATTTTTATTCTTTTTCATGATATCTGTGCTTAATGCTCAGGTTCAAAACGATATTATCAATTATGAACTTCAACAAATGACTAGTTGGTCAAACTTTGATAGTGATGGCGCAAATGGTACAGGTGAATATGTGCTTAAAACAACTTACTACCTCGGTGGTAATCCAATAACAACGAATTGCTTACCTTGGCTTGGCCAACCGTATGTATTCTTTGACTATCCGGCAGGTAATTGGGCGCTATTTGGGCAAAGTCAATATGATGCTCCATTCGATATAAGTATTGAAGGATGGGAATCTGATGTTGCTGGTACTGATTATTGCAACTATGCACCTAATTTAAATGAATATTATACGGCAACTGCCTCAGATATGAATCCTATTACCAACACTATTGTTGGTGCTGGAGGTCCTTCTCAATGGAATCAAAACTATGGGAACAATCACATTAATGACTGGATATTTGTAACCTCTGACAACTCACACAATTTTGATATAATCATTCGTGCAGTGTGGCGATATGCTAATGGTGACAACTGTGACCAGCCACTTAACTATGGATCTCTCTCATTAAATTCCAATTATTCAAACATCAACTCCAACCTTGATGCTCCTGATGGAGTTTTAAACTCCACAACCCCAGTAGCATATACTGACACAGATGGCCAGTCTTCTAATGACGTTTTCTATAGTTTTACACTTACAGAAGCAACCAATGTTGTCATTAGTACAGATAACCCAGAAACTAATTTTGATACGCAAATCACTTTATATGAAGGCGATTGCAACAATCAAATTGGTGATGATGATGATGGAGGAACAGGTACTACTTCTTTGCTTGATGCTCAGCTTTGTGCTGGAACTTACCTTGTAAAAGTAGAGGGATACCTAAGTAACGAAGGAACATTTAACCTAAGTTTAGCTACGTCTCCGCTAAGTCCCATTACTGTTGAAGCAACTCCTGTAAACGTAAGTTGTCCAAGTGACGCAACTGGTGAATTATCTGCTTCTATTGGAGGTGGTTTGACAAACATTGGCTACACGGTAGAATGGAGTAATGGAAGTACTTCTGAATCTATTAGCAATCTAGCGATCGGTACTTATACTATAACTGTCACTGATGAATGCGGAACCGTTCAAACTGAATCTTTCTCCATTACTTCTTTGGATACTGAAGATCCAGTATTAGTTTGTGGAAACACCTCCATTGAAATTACTTCTGGTAATCCAATCACTTTAAGTCAAAGTAACATGAGCAATGTCAATGCAATTGATAACTGTTCTAATGATGATATAAGCTACAGTTTTTCACCATCAGTCATCACCGAATCAATGGGTGGAGATAATACAATCAGCGTGACTGCCACTGATGCTAGCGGCAATACATCTAACTGTACTTTTACGCTTACAGTTGATATTCCTTCAGGAGTAAATGATCTGGAGAAAAGCATCTCGACTTCTATCTTTCCAAATCCAAGTAAAGGTTCGTTTACACTAAAATGGGCAGGTAGTCTTCCTGGAGCAGCAGAAGTTAAATTACTAGACACCTCAGGTCGTGTATTACAAAAGGAAACGCTAAATGAAAGTGGCGAACATCTTTTTGATTTAAACAATGCACCTCGTGGTTTATATTTCGTACAAATTATCAGTGCAGATAATACTTTGACAAGACGAGTGCTTGTTCAGTAAAAGATAATTCCAAAAGGAAAACCTCCTAAAATATGAAATAAAGATTTAATACTATATGGTCATTTAAATAAATCCCGCGATTGCAAGTGCCAATCGTGGGATTTTTTATATCACTCCCCCATACTTATGGGGTTCCTCCCCCCCTATTTCTTACCTAAATTTGTAGTACAAACAACAACAAAATACCATCATGAAGAATATCATTTACATTCTACTCACCGTACTTATTTGCAGTTCTTGCTACAAAGAACCAATCCAAGAGCCAATCTTCGCCGCAGAAATAAATGTGGTGCACCTCAGCAGTGCTGTTCAAAACATTGATGCACTATTAGCTGACGAACAAGCTTTTGTACATGGCCTCGCACATTATGAGCAATCAGGTTACCACAAATTACCTGCTAACGAATGGGTTGAGTTATTAGTCACCCAAAGTTCACAACACAATATCTTAAAGCGCGAGTCAAAGCAATTTGAAGAAGATCAACGCTATACACTTTTATTCTATAGCGCCAATGGAGGTACTCGATCGCTATGGCTCAATGACATGAATCAAGCATCAGCCACTACCGCTTTTGTCCGAATTATCAACATGGTGGAAGACAGCCAAGGTTTAGAAAAAGATTACACACTCGAAAGTTCGAACGATGCGCTAAGCCTAACTGATCAACCTGTAGACGATCAAACTGGATTTATTGCAACTACTGCCGAGCCAACTATTTTCACGATTACAGACGAAGCAAATAATGACATTAAAATAGAAACAGGTCTGGTTGATTTAAAAGCAGGCAAGCAATACAGCATAATCGTGGAAGGTAATGGTGATCAGATCACATCCTTCTTACTAGAACACTAATAGAAGTTATTGTACAATTTCACAAAAAAAACGACTCCATAATGATAACTCTAATAAACCAAATGATCAAACCCTGGGCCATAGTCCTAGGGTTTATTTTCTTTCTCTCACCGAGTACCACATCTGCACAGGATGTTGGCAGCATAGGTAAAGACAAAGCAGTAAAGGTGTCCGGAAGCATTGGAGGGAATTCTGGTTTCTACAATGCTTATGGACGTGAGTCTCGTCGCGATCCTTTTTTCTATTTGCTAAATGCTAATATCAATTTCAATATCTATGGCGTCAATGTTCCTTTCAGTGCTGTATTCAGTCAGCAAGAAACCAACTTTCTTCAGCCGTTTAACCAATTTGGCTTAAGCCCCTATTATAAAAATCTAAAAGTTTACTTAGGCTTTCGAAGTATGAACTTCTCCTCTTTTACTTTAAGTGGTCATACTTTCTTAGGCG
>CALGLS010000094.1 GCA_937959375.1 uncultured Saprospiraceae bacterium | reverse complement strand
CTATGACACGCTTAACAGAAAATAAAGTACAATCCTACGCCATGGCATTTCTGCAAAAGAAATACAGAGCTAAGGCTAAGGCGAAGAATTTATTTTCGAAAGAAGAGGTACGTACCCGTAAGGAATATGGTGGGAAACGAGCAGACGGATTGTTGGCTTACGAACATTGGTGGAGAGGCATATGTGTGGTGTCGATGGAAGCGAAATCATACAAAACTCTGCCAGCGATACAGGCGCGTTTGGATTTTTATAAACTATTGTGGAACTCATTGAAGGCGGGACTGTTGGTATGCATTGCGAGTGGAGCTGTCTTTGCGATTTATCGAATGGATGATCAGCTCTTCCAGTTTCTGTTGCCTTTAAATGCATTTGTAATTGGAGGATTGACTTATGGCTTATTGACGATCAATAGCTATCGAAATATGACACTGAAAGTCGTAGAGCAAGTGATGCAATATCCTGCGAATGAAAAGTGGTTGGCTTTTTCAAAAGACAGTATGACAGATTTGAAAAAGAAGGACCGCAAAGCCTTGAAGCAGATTTGTAAATACGAAGGAGTGGGGGTCTTGATTGTTCATCCTACAGGGAAAGTAGAATCTTGGATTAAAGCTGTGGCTAAACGCAAATGGTTTGGTAACTACCTGTCTTATTATAGTTTAGAAAAACGGATTTTGAAATTGCTGAGGTAAACAACTTGACTAGAAAATAAGCCCAATCTGAAAAATCCAATGTTCCCAATCGTATAGGAAGTTTGCAGGAGTCTCTCTATTTGGACGATAGGCTTGATTGCGATAACCAACTTCAAATAATAAATTCGCTTTTGTACTTGTTGCAATAGAAATTCCAGCTCCTCCCTGTACCATTCTTCCTCCTTTTTGTGGTTGGTCATCATTCCCCGTGAATTCACTAAAAGAAAATCCATAACCAACATCAGCAGAGATGAACATAGTGACTGGCCTTCTTTTGAAATATTTACGAACATCAATAAAAACGGGAAAAGCAGCTTTGTCGCGGATGTCAAAATTACAACCTAAACCAATAGCGATACCTTCTTTAAATTTATATCCATTGATTAGTGTAAAGGTTGTTGTTGTACCAGATTCTAAAAGTTCGTCATCAGCTACTCGTTTAGGAACTATGCCTAGGTAATAGATGATGTAGGAGCCACTTTTACGAAAGGTTGTTCCATTTCGTAAGTCATCAGTAATTTTATAGTTAGATATCTTTGGGAAAGGTGCGTTGAATTTGGTATAGTCCATGATTTCTGATGTTGATACGCTAACAATGGTATCGCTTAACAATTTCAAAACCATGAAATCATCATCATAGGTGTACTCTTCGTCATTGAGTAGTTGACCTCTCAAAACGTCTCCGTTGAATAAATAAACCTTGTATCGTTTGTTGAGTTCTACCTGAGCATTCAGGGTGATGCTCCAGATGGCAAGTAGGGTAATAGTTATAGCTTTATACATAAATTTGATTGATTGAAGCAAGAAGTTCAGTCAACCAAATTTAAAAAATAAAACCCAAATTAAAGGATAAGCGCTTATAAATTATTTTATCTACAAATTCACTCCAGATATTTTCTCTTTGAGCAAACTGAAAACGATAACCGATTCCCATCATGAAACTATGATTTTGTTTTCCTGAAAGTCGAAGACCTAAACTGGGATTTAGTATTAGACCACCTCTGTAATAAGTATTCTCTCTGTCTTTTTTAAACTGACGAGTCTCAAACGAATAACCAGCATTCATTGCATAAAATAAGCTAGCTCTTTTCTGAAAAAGATATCCTCTGAAGTCAACGTAAATAGGTATGAAAGTCTTGTCATAATCATCTATACTAAGTCCAGCTCCCAACGCAACATATTTATTGAACTGATAACCTCGGATATAGTTCAGCGAATAACCAACGGGATTCGTATCAGAAAAACCAGTTGCTTTTCCAAATAGCATCCCTCCAGAAAAAATGTGATAAGATCCCTTTTCTTGAATGGTAATTCCTTTATTTATCAAAGTTAGATGCTTCTTGTTGCGGCTAATTTTTTGAACCAGTTCTGAAGACAGTGTAAGTATTTCTCCGCTGATGATTTTGATTTGGATGGATTGTTCATCTTCTGCAACTAATTCGCCTTTTAGGAAACTACCGTCATACAAATAAATTAAATATTGTTGATTGAGTTCGTGTTGTGCGAAAAGACCAATTGACCAGATGGTACAGAATAGGAAGAGCAATAAATTTTTCATGAAAATGATTTTCTTACAATTTGATTTTGGTGCTAGGTGAATTTTCTGGTTAGAATAATGAATGGACGACGTTTACTAAAACTTCTAAAGTTTAGTAAACGTCGTTCATTCATGTAGCTAAAATTAATCTCGCTCGATAGGAATAAAACTGAGTTGAGTTAACTGCGCTGGATTGTCAAAATTAAATTGGTAAAAACCATCATCACCAACAGCCAATAAAACATTTCTATTACCAGGGAGTACAATCACATCTTTTGCGGAAAGCGCATCGAATTTATTAATCAAACGATTATCAAGTGTTAAGGGGTTTTGAATGTCAAATACTTTTAAACCAAACTCACCTTCACAAACAAATAAATTGTCGTCTTTGATAGAAAGCCCGTGTGGATTTTCCATTGGGAATGTTTTAACCAACTCTGGATTTAAAATATCAGAAATGTCAATTAGATCCATTTGGTTGATTTCACTTCCGTTGCAAAGTGTACCAGAATGCAGCGTGACATAAGCGTAGTTATCTTTTACAAAAACAGGATCACAAGAAGTCCAATGGCTGTAACCTGAAAGATATTCTGGTGAAGCAGGATTACTCGCGTCCATAATGATCATCCCGGTTTGTGAACCCACAAATAACTTGTCTCCAAAGGCATATAGTGTTTCAATTCCCCAGCCAATATTGTTGGAGCCCATTTGCAGCGGATTGGCTGTTTGATTAATATCAAAAATGTAAAAATCGCTTTGGTCTATGGCATAAAGGTAATTGTCGTACAAACTGAATCGGGCGAGTGAACCACCTAATCCTGTGTTGGAACCTGCATCTTCTGCAGAGGTAGGACTAAAATTTGCAATAGAGTTGTCTCTAAATTCGCCGCCCTCATACAAATTACAATCTACGACTTCAGTTACTTCTTCTATCTCATGTCCAACCCAATAACGACCGTCTTCCGTTTCATAAAATTGGTTGAATGTTTCTACAATTCTTTTCTCCATTACTGGACTGAGAATATTGCTAATGTTGATGGCCAATAAGTCCATGTAGTTATCCGCAAATAAAATATTGTCGCGAATAGCAATGTCTACGTTTCCTGGAATGGGCATAAATCCGAGATTGGATGGGGCCGATGGATTCGTATTGTCAAAGACATGAATTCCTTCGTTCTTTTCATTAATGAAAATGAGTTCGTTGTAATAATAAATTTTTCCGGGATTCTTCAGTACTCGTTCTCTCTCCATACTGACGGGGATGCGAATTTCTTCTGAAGTTTTGTAAATGTCTGTATACTTAAGATAAGTATATTCTCTTTTGCACTCATCTTTTAAGCAACTTTGCATGCTGAAAAAGCAAAGAAAAAGTGTTCCTAAAAATATTAATTTCGTTTTCATAACAATGTGATTTTTAAAAATTGTACAAATTTTTTAACTGGAAGATCGAAGACGGAACCTGCTTAGTCGGCAGACAGCGTTTACCACGATCGTGCATCCTCAATTTATAGCTAAATTAAATGATGCGTTAGAAGAGAAACTTCCGTCTTCTGGCTTCCCCTTATTTCGACCAACTAGTAAGAACAAAAGGAGTCCCTATCAATCGCTCGTTTGGAAAAATTTCCTTCACCTTTCCACTAAATTTTATGATTTTATTTTCAACCTTAAATTCATTAGAAAGATTACAAGGAAAATAGCGTTTGCCACTATTGATGCTATCAAGCGCAATCAAATATTGGTCAGTTACTTTGATGATAATCCCGTTTTTATGTTCAATAGTTTCAACAACCTTTCTGTTGGGAGAGCAATCTTCTATTGCTGTCAATTGATTGCAATTGCTGGCCAGCATTAAACCCAAAAGAAGAAAAATAGCGTAAAAGTTATTGTTTTTCATGGTCTCAGTTTTGTAAACGTACTTAATGAACGAAGGGTTGGTTGGCTAAGGTAAATATATCTGTACTAAGTTAAACCTTATACCATGATGTGAATTAATTGCATTCGCAAACTTCACAATCTTCTTCGGAGGTAAATCCATATGATTCACAGCCACTATAGCCAATTTGCTCACACTTATTCTTTTCCGAATCATAGAACCAGTTGTTAAAATAAGCTTGACAGAGTTCGTCCGTTGGGGGAGATTCACTACAAGTGGCAACCTTGTCGTCGCAGTTTTTAGAACAACTTGCGAATGCGAATAATAGGCTTAAAAGGATGATTGGGATTAAAATTTTCTTAATCATGTTAATTAGTTTTCTTGATGCTATAAATTTTATGGGCCTAAGTGATTTTGTTTGGTCAAAATAAGGCATAGACAACGTTTACTTTCAAAGTTTAGTAAACGTCCATTCATTCAGAACCTTAACCAAACGAAATCACTTAGAACCAATTTTATTTAAGACCGATTACATTTCTATAAACGTGATTAATAACTAAGGGGTTGGCTGAAGGGGGGACATGTTTTTTATAGCCTAATTTAAAATAAACCTAGAACACATAGTTCTGTGCAATGATTTCTATGTGTGGTATGTGCCTATATGATAAGGTAAAACTGCGGGAGTAGAAAGGTACTTCTCAAATGGACCGCCTCTAACTTCCTAGACCCTTTACTCAACCAAATTAATCAAAACCCGATAGTCATCAAAGAATGCTTCCGAGTCTTTCATTTCTAGTAGCTCAAGTAAATTATCATCTTGATATGCTTCCTGTAGGTCAAGGAT
>CALGLS010000093.1 GCA_937959375.1 uncultured Saprospiraceae bacterium | reverse complement strand
TGTCGATTGATGATAAAGGATTTGTGAATTTTAAAAAAATCGGATTCAGGTAGAAGGTCCGTAAAAGAGGAGAGTGTTTTTGGGGTCAAATGATATTCGTGCTCTAGCCAAACTTTGACATAATTACCATAGCTTTCAAGGTAGTAGATTTCTTGGAAGTTGACATTGATGAGTTTCTTATCAGACTTGATAAAAAGTTGTTTGGAATCTTCAACGGTAGGTTCGCTAGAGGCAATATTAGTTGCAGGTTTGTTTTTTAATTGGAATAATTCAAAAGCCTTATTCGTTGCTTTTAAGAAACGATCAAATCGAAATGGTTTAAGTAAATAATCACAAACATCTAATTCATAACTTTCGAGTGCATGTTCTTGGTAGGCAGAAGTAATAATCACAATGGGTTGTACACTAAAACTACGCAAGAAATCTAAGCCTGTCAACTTCGGCATATTGATGTCCAGAAAGATAAGATCAACCTCCTGCGTCTTTAAAAAAGTGAGCGCCTCAGTAGCTAAATGACATTGCCCCACGACCTCAATGAAGTCGACATCTTTGGCGTACTCAAGAATGATCTTGTGCGCTAGTGGTTCGTCGTCAATTATTAGAGCTTTTAGTTTCATTGAAAATCTAGTTTTAGTTGCGCACTAAATTCTGTTTTGTTTTCTGTTGTTTCTAAAAAATGCTTTTCTGGATAGCGAAGTTCCATTCTGCGTTTTAAATTACTTAAACCAATTCCTACTTCACCAACCGGTTTATCTTCAATCGAGTTTTTACAACTAAAAACTAAACCCTCCTTACTTGTGGTCAAGCTCAAATGCAAATAGCAACCATTTTCTGCAGGTTCGATTCCGTGTTTAAATGCATTTTCTACAAAAGTAATAAACAACAATGGCGGGATTTGCTGATTTTCATCAGAAATGTTTTTATCAAATTTAAAATCCAATTTTTTGTGCAAACGAATTTGTTGCAACTGAATATAATCCTCAATATATTTTACCTCATCTTTTAAATCAACCAAATCTTCCTTCCCCTTGTAAATAACATAACGCATCAATTCAGAAAGTTGTAAAATAACCTCCGGAGTTTGTTTGTCTTTCGTAATACTGAGCGCATATAAGTTATTCAATGTATTGAAAAAGAAATGCGGATTAATTTGCTGCTTAAGTAAATTCAATTCAGTATCTGATTTTTCTTTTTCCAAATTTGCAATTTCATTATTTTGACGAAACCATTCATTCGAAACAATGACAGGAAGCGAAAGCAACATAATTAAAAAAGGAAAACCTCCTCCGTCCGTTGTAAATGTTTTGGCATCAGCATTAAACCACTCCAATCCTAAGGTTTGGTTAATGGGCAATTGTTTCAACAGTATTACAAAGAAAGGATAAAACACAAGTACTACCGCAGCTACAGAAAAACCATAAAATATAATTCCTTTTCTTTTCAAAAGTTTTGGTATCAAAACATGCTTGTTGATGTAATAATAAAAATAATACACCATCGTGATGATCAAGAATTGGAGAAGAAAACCAATGAATCTCAATGGAAGCATGAAGCCAGATGCTTGAGTCACTGAACCAATCCCATTTGCAACTCTATAAGTGCCAAGACCCGCAAGAAAAATAGACAAAATGATAACAATACCTAGTAGCATTTTATCAACTGAAAATTGTTTTATCCAGTTTTTACTTTTAAGCTTATCGCTAAAATAGTCATGAGACAGAAGCACCAATTCTGTAGCAAGTACAGCTCCACTAGTCGTTAACAAAAAGGAAAATGCAAAAGTGTGATAATCTGGAGGTTTGAAAATATATTGTTCTTCACGAATCAAAAACTCCATGAATTGCTCACAATTTAACGAAACGATTAAAGGCCCAGCGACAAAGCAGATAACCCACAAACCTGTATAAAGTCCAACTGGAAGTTTAGCCAAGGCCGCTTTTCTAAAAGTCACAAAAACTAAAACAGGACTATAAATCAAACACAATCGTCCAAATGACTGCATATAATTGAACCAGCTGTCCTTTAAAACAGAGGCCATCAACAAATAACTCATAAACAACAATAAAGTCAGAAACAACCATGAGGTGTTCTCTGTGAAAAATTGCTCCGCCTTTTTGTTGAAAGTTTGCATTGATAAATATATGATATCTACTTCGAATAAAATTCAATTAACGAAAAAAGCAGCGTTCTTTCAAATCTTACTTATGAAAGGTGCTTTTTTCATGATGAACGGGGAGGAATGGGAGTTAGAATTAGAATTAGAATTAGAATTAGAATTAGAATGTGAATTAGAATGTGAACCTGTCTGGCTGCCAGGCAAGATTAGAATGTTAATTAGAATGGCCCTCTGAATTAGTGCTGTGCTAAGATTTCTCTTTCTCGACGGGTCCGTAGCCTTATGGCGAAGGACCTAGGAATGGGAATGGGAATTAAAATCCACGCCAGACGAGCATTCTAATTCTAATTCTAATTCTAATTTCAATTCTAATTCACCCCTCCCGTTTATCACGAAAATCCGCCCATTCACCATTCAAACTTGTCAAGCCCCTAGTCAGCACCTACATTTGAAGAAAAAATAATACAATTATGAATTTAACAATCTCAAATTTAACTAAAGTCTACAACAATGGTGTAAAAGCTATAGATAACCTAAATCTAGAAATAGGAACTGGCATGTTCGGATTACTAGGCCCAAACGGCGCAGGTAAATCAAGCCTGATGCGCACCATCGCTACCTTACAACAACCTGATAATGGCAACATCACCTTTAAAGGAATCGATGTTCTGAATGACCCAATGAGCCTGCGCAAGATACTCGGATACCTTCCTCAAGAATTCGGAGTCTACCCAAAAGTATCTGCACTTAATTTACTCAACTATTTCGCTACACTAAAAGGAATTGCTTCCAAGAAGGAACGCGGAATTTTAATTGATAAAGTTCTAGAGTTGACCAACCTAACCGACGTACGCAAGAAAAATGTTAGTGGTTATTCCGGTGGAATGAAACAGCGGTTCGGTATTGCTCAAATCTTGTTGAATAATCCGCAACTCATCATAGTAGACGAACCAACAGCAGGGCTAGATCCCGCAGAACGTCAACGTTTTCTAAACATCTTACGAGAAGTAGGAATGGACAATACCGTCATTTTTTCTACACACATTGTAGAAGATGTAAAAGAATTGTGTACCGATATGGCCATCATGAATCATGGAACGATACTAGAGCAAACCACACCAATGGCTGCCACCAAAAAGATAGCAGGGGAGATGTGGACGAAAGTAATTCAAAGAGACGAATTGGAAACTACCGAAGCTATTTTCGATGTACTATCCGCCAACTATAATCCAGATAATTCAATCAATGTTCGTGTGCATTCTTCCACACAACCTGCACCTGAATTTGTTTCAACTGAACCAGATCTAGAAGATGTTTATTTTATTGCGCTTAAAAAAGCACCCAGTTATGCTTAAGCAGGTACTCAATTTAAACTATATAATAATTTCTGTGTCTTTTAAATTTATACCTGCCTGCCGGCAGGCAGGCTTCTCCAATTTCCTGTGGCAATAGCTACGGCTATTATCTTGAAAATTGGCTCGTCTAAATCCAAAATTCATCAGAACTTATCCTAAAGATAAATTTGACTACCTGCTTAACTAGAAAGAAGAGAATACGCAATAGGGAATGGTTTATTTGCGAAAGCAAATTATTCATTTCTCAGCGCGCTCTCGCGTTACATAACGTTCGTGAATAACTCAGCATCTCAGCGTTGAAAAAATCATTTATGAATCGTGTTCAATTTAGAAGCAAAGAGAAACTATGGACTTTCGTCAGAAAAAAAGAACCATAAAAAACTAAAAAAATAAAATCATGTTCACCACCATCTACAAATACGAATTAAAACACTGGGTAAAGCAACCCATGATTTACGTCTATGCCATTGTAATTCTTGCACTAGCAGTTATGACCATGTCAGGTATGGCAGCAGAAGACAGTAATCGCTTTGGAGGAAAAATGATTAACTCGCCTCATTTCTTACTTGGAATGACGAAGAAGTTTATGATATTACTTTTTTTGATTTTACCAACCGTTTTTGGCTTGTCGATTTATCGAGATTTTAGTAGTCGAATGCATACTATCTTGTACGCTTACCCTTTTGATAAAGCCGCTTATTTGTCAGCTAAATATCTATCTGCTTTGACGGTTTTTTTAGGAGTGTCTTTAATGTTGGGGATAGGATATGTTATTGGAGCAGAGCTTATTCCGGGGGCGAATCCTAAGTTGTTACAAAGCTTTAACTCAATAGCTTATTTGCAACTGTATGGACTTTTTATTTTGCCCAATATTTTTTTGTTGAGTGGAATGGTGTTTTCAATCGTGTTGCTTAGTCGCAATATTTACGCAGGTTTTGTTGCTACTTTTTTGTTGATCATTGTACAACAAATTGCAGGTAGTTCTCTTACAGGAGGTGAAGGTTCGATCGTGACAGCCATTTTAGATCCCTTTGGTGTAAAAGCGATTGGCTACTACACAAGAAATTGGACAGTTGATGAATCGAACACCTTATTACTGCCTTTTAGAGGTCTTGTAGTTTGGAATCGTTTGTTTTGGTTAGCGATTTCAAGCCTGATCTTTTGGGTGACCTATCGCAAGTTCAACTTTAGTCAGTCAAGTACTTCGCTATTTCGTTCGAAAGGTTTGCACGCGCAAAAATCAACACAGCAGTTTGGAATGATCAACAAAGTTGTTTTGCCAAAAGTTAATTTCGCTTTTTCCTTTTTGCAAAAGCTAAAAGCCACTTGGTCACTTTCTAAAAATGACTTTCTTTTTGTGGTCAGAAGTCGTTCATTTATAATCTTGATTTTAGGTGGATTGGTTTTGGTGGCTTTGTTGATGTCAACGGTTAATCCTCGTTTTGAAACAGACACCTTACCCATGACTTGGCAGCTACTCGAAATACCTGCGGTCTTTTATGCAGGCGTCATTAATACGATAACATTCTTGTATGCTGGCCTTTTAGTACAACGAGGAAAGATGGCAAATATGAATCAGTTGATTGATGCCACGCCAGTCAGCAATTGGATGTTGTTAGGTTCCAAGTTTTTTGCTTTGGTGAAAATGCAAATGGTCTTACTTTTTATTGTCATGCTAGGTGGAGTCTTTACACAAATCACAAAAGGATTTTATAATTTTGAAATTGGTCAATACTTATTTAATCTCTTTGGGATCAACCTCATTCACTTTGTCATCTGGGCCATGCTAGCTTTGTTTATTCAAACGCTAATTGATAATCCATATATAGCTTTCTTCCTCTTGATATTTGCGCCTGTAGGGTTTATAGGCTTGTCTGAATTCGGACCTAATCACATGGGCTTAGACTTTTTTGAGCAGATGATGTTTCGTTACAATCAAGCACCGGGCGACGTATTTGGATTGAAGTATTCTGACTTAGATGGCTATGGAGCTATGTTGCCAAGTTATTTCATTTATAAATTCTACTGGTTGTTGTCCGGTTTGATTTTATTAGGAGCTTCATTGATGCTTTGGAAACGAGGATTGACGCAATCATTTATCGAAAGATTAAAAATCAGCAAACAACGATTTAATGGAAAATTAGCGATGGGCTTGATGACTTTATTTATCGTCTTTATTAGCATTGGAGCTGGTTTGTATTACGAATCAAACATAGCGCATGAATATTTTACTAGAGCACAAAAAAGTAATTTGTTAGCTGCAGCTGAAAAGAAATACAAGCGTTTTGAAAATTTTATACAACCCAAAATTGTATCTGTCAATATTGATATGAACATCTTTCCTAAGCAAAGAAAATTTAAGTCAAATGGAACTTACTGGGTGGTGAATAAGTCAGATCAAGTCATTGATACCTTAGTTATAAATTATCTTGCGGGAACAAATGTGAGTTACGACTTTAGCAAAGCTACTACACTAATTAGCAAGGACACGATTGCCACTTTTTCTCATTTCGATCTTTGGAAATTAAACGAAGGATTAGCACCGGGTGACAGCATGCAAATGACTTTTGAGAACTACAATGACCCAATTACCTATTTGCGAACCAATGATTTTGTGAAAGAACAAGGCGCGTTTATTAAAGACAATGTTTTCCCACGTTTTGGAAATTATTTGTCCTATGTTCGAAGTCACAATAACCTTGGGGGGACAAGTAAAGCACCAAAGCCTTGCGAAGATCATGCACATCATCATTCATATATGGGAATGGATGCAGACCACATTGACTTTGAGGCGACGATCAGTACCTCTTCCAATCAGCAAGCCATTGCACCTGGAACATTGACTAAGGAATGGGATGAAAATAATCGAAATTATTTTCACTACAAGACCAAGGAAAAAATATGTATGGCCTACTTGTTTCTATCTGGTGAGTATGAGAAAGTGACTGACAAATGGAATGATGTTGATTTAGAAATTTACTACGATAAGAAGCATCAATTTAATATCACTCGGATGATGGATGGTATGAAATCTGGTCTTGATTATTGCAGTGAGAATTTTAGTCCTTATCAATTTAATCAAGTCCGAATTGTAGAGTTTGCACAAGTTAATGGTGCAAGTGCTCATGGTTATCCTTCTCTGATTCCTGCGGGAGAAGGCGCTGGGTTTATCGCCGATGTAGATGATTCTCCAGAAGGAGGAAATGACTATGCCTTCGGTACTGCGGTTCATGAAGTCGCGCATATGTGGTGGGGACATCAAGTGATGCCTTCCGACACGAGAGGTGCTAAAATGGTGGTTGAATCAATGGCTGTATATACCAATGTAAAAGTGAACGAACATGTGAAAGGAATTGTAAATACACGACAATTTTTAAAAAGCTATATGGAAGAATACCTTAATCAGCGTTCTCGCCAACGAAGAGCAGAAAGTCCGCTGATGTATGCTTATCCAGATGAAAATTATATCGCCTATTCGAAAGGTGGTGTGGTGATGTATGCGATGAGTGATTATTTGGGAGAGCAGCAATTTAATAAAGCGATCAGTGATTATGTAGCAAAGGTTGCTTATCAAGAAGGAGAGTACACGACTTCTGTCGAAATGGT
>CALGLS010000092.1 GCA_937959375.1 uncultured Saprospiraceae bacterium | reverse complement strand
AAAAATTCTCAACTAATTTATGTTGGAAAGGCGCTGGATTTTGAGCGAATTAAAGGAAATGACAATAACGTCGATTTTAAGAAAGATCAGGAAGACGCAGTTAAGGAGTAGGAGAGTGGGGGCCTTCGACTCTACCTCTACCTGACTGCGCCGAACTACCGTGTATACATAAGTCGTGACTCAACAAACGCGGGTGTCGCACCTAAAGGCGCTTAACTTCCTTTTATTTCCGATTTTATAAACGTATCGCACCTAAAGGCGCTTTTCGTACTCGGTATTTTTCTAACCACTCCACTCTTTTTTGTAATTACTTAACTTGAGTACATTAAATCGAGTGAAAGCGCCTTTAGGTGCGAAATGTTTGTAATAATACTAAACGGAGATTATTCAAGCGCCTTTAGGTGCGGCACCGTCACTTGCTTCATTTTAATTGATGTAGCATCTTCTTAATAGGAAAATCTTATAAAAGAATTCAACAAAACATGTCAATACTTATGTATACACGATAGGCTGCGCCGAGTAGATAGGTTCGCTATGGCTAAAGGCCATACAGGTCAGGATGACAAGCTTGAAAAATGGAGACCTTCGCCTTTACTCAGCTTGTACAAACTTGAAAAGAATATATCCCTGATGGCAAACAAAATTAACTTGGAAGCCAGAAACATTGTAATTCCTCACCATCGTCAATAAAGCTCAAACTTTACCAATTTCACATCTTGTCTTAACCTTGACCAGAAAATTCAGAAACTAGTTCTTACCTTCGGCGCTCACTTGACAACAACTATATTTAAATCATTTTGTTGAATTGTCATAAGTAAATTACATTATGGATAAAAAGTCATTAAAAGAAGCGGCACTTCACTATCATGCTAAAGGGAAGCCAGGTAAAATTGAAGTTATCCCAACAAAAGAATATGCCAATCAAAGAGACCTTTCATTAGCTTACTCACCAGGAGTAGCTGAGCCTTGCCTCTCCATTCACGAAAATCCAGAAGATGTTTATAAGTATACTGCAAAAGGAAACTTAGTAGCAGTGATTAGTAACGGTACTGCCGTGCTAGGCTTGGGAGATATTGGGCCAGAGGCATCTAAGCCAGTGATGGAAGGAAAGGGACTACTCTTCAAAATATACGCAGACATTGATTGTTTTGATTTGGAATTAGATACCAAAGATGTCGATGAGTTTGTACGAACGGTTAAAATTTTGGAACCAACTTTCGGAGGTGTCAATCTGGAAGATATTTCGGCACCAGCCTGTTTCGAAATAGAAGAGCGATTGAAAAAAGAGCTGAACATTCCGGTGATGCACGACGATCAACATGGTACGGCAATCATCAGTGGCGCAGCTTTGTTAAATGCTTTGGAAATTGTAGGAAAGGATATTTCAACAGCAAAGATAATTGTAAATGGAGCAGGTGCTTCTGCTATTTCTTGTACACGAATTTATGTTTCGCTTGGTGCAAAAAAAGAAAACATTTTCATGTACGATAGTAAAGGGTTGATTCACCCTGACCGCGATAACCTAAATGGTAAAAAACCTGAGTTCGTCAACGGAAATGCTCCCATGGAAACATCCTTGGCAGATATTCTAAAAGATGCAGATGTCTTTATCGGTTTGTCAAGAGGGAATGTCCTCAATGGTGAGATGCTTCAAGTAATGGCAAAGGATCCAGTAATTTTTGCAATGGCGAATCCAACTCCTGAGATTAGTTTTGAAGAGGCTAAAGCCGCACGACCAGATTGTATTATGGCAACTGGACGATCGGATTATCCTAACCAGGTAAACAATGTGTTAGGTTTTCCATTTATTTTTAGAGGCGCCTTGGACGTGAGAGCGACAGAGATTAACGAAGCGATGAAATTAGGTGCGGTGCGTGCCTTAGCTGACTTAGCCAAAAAGTCTGTTCCTGATATAGTGAATATGGCTTACGGAGATATCAATTTGAAATTTGGAAGAGACTACATTATTCCAAAGCCAGTTGATCCGCGTTTGATTACAGAAGTAGCCTCGGCAGTTGCGAAAGCGGCGATGGAATCGGGCGTTGCGCAGCATCCAATTAAAGATTGGGAAGCTTACGACTTGGAGTTGTCGACTCGCTTAGGTAAAGACAATACACTTTCTAAAGTAATCGAAACAAAAGCAAAACAAGATGTTAAACGAATCGTGTTTGTTGATGCCGAGAACGTATCTGTACTAAAGGCAGCTCAAGAGGTTTTAGAAGAACGAATAGCGCATCCAATTTTACTAGGTAATTTAGAAAAGGTAAAAGGTATCTTAGAAGCAAATCAAATTAGTTTGCCTGGCGTCAAAATTATTGATCCCAATATACCAGCTAACAAAGAGGAAGCAGAAATACTAAATAAATACGGTGTTGTTTTTTACGAAAAGCGTAAACGAAAAGGCGTCAACAGAAATGAAGTTTTTGACCTCATGCGAAGAGGCGCTTACTATGGTGCCATGATGGTGGAGATGGGCGATGCAGATGCCATGATTGGTGGTCTGAGTAAAAAATATCCAGACACAATAAAACCAGCACTTGAGATTATTGGACCACGAAAAGGGGTTAAAAAAGTGGCGAGTACACATATTTTAATGACGCGATTTGGTCCCCTCTTTTTGGCGGATACAGCCATCAATCATTTCTTAAAAGCAGAAGACTTAGCCGGTATTGCGGAGCTAGTTGCCAATGTAGCGACGACCTTTAATGTAAAGCCAAAGATCGCCATGTTGACCTACTCTAATTTTGGTTCAGTACCAAATGGCGAATCAGCAGTACTGATGCGAGAGGCTACAAAAATATTACACGACAGGCATCCCGATTGGATTGTTGATGGAGAAATGCAAGCACACGTAGCATTGAATCCAGAAGTTTCTAATGACTTTTATCCTTTCTCAAAACTAGCGGGACACCGAGCGAATGTGCTTGTTTTTCCAAACTTGTCAGCTGCAAACATTGCTTACAACCTTTTGACGCAAGTCGCAGAAATGGATGTCATAGGACCAGTACTTTTAGGAATGAATAAGCCGGTGCATATTTTGCAATTGGGAGCGAGTGTGCGACAGATTGTGAACATGGTAGGAATTGCTGCGGTAGATGCGCAGGGGTGATGATGTTAGACGGAAGTCATAACAGGTTGACCGCTAAGTCAGTTCTCTGAATATTTAGCTGCATCGCTTTTAGGAAATTTTTTAAATGTAAAACCGCAAAATGATAAAGTCAAAATGTAAAAGTATCCGAAAATCGCGCCTTTCTGGCGTAGCATGTCATTCTTGGGTAACTTTTACATTTGGACTTTTGCGGTTTTACATTTTACATTTAGACCCTGTTCCGAATGCCAAATTCAATTAACGGTCAGCCTGCGAAGTCCGAAGACGGAAGTTTTCCTCAAAATAGCAAGAGCCCGCTAGCGCATCATGCGTTAGCGGGCTCTTGCGTAAGATGAGAACTTCCCACTCCCCACCTCCAGCATCCCACTTCTAAATCACCACCCACTTCAACACCTTCCAAGCACCATTTTTCTCTTGGATGCGAACAAAATATACACCCTGACTTAAAGCAGGTAAGTCCGTAGAAGAGATAGAGGTCACTGAGGAAGACGGCATGTTTTTATATTCTTTTCGCCATAATTGTTGGCCTTTAACATCAGATAAAGTAAGGGTACAGCTATTCGGCAAATTATGCAACTGCCATGAAGCATGATCAGCTGAGTGGTAAGGATTCGGACTTATGTCAACTAGTGATGTCCAGTTATCTTCCAGGGGGTTTTCGGTCGATATGGTTTCATCTAGCTCAAACTGGTAAGTCGAATATCCATTAAATGGTGTACTGCTTAATATAACTTTATACGGATTGTCTACTCTTAGTTTAATAATCAAATCATTAGGAATTAAGCCATCTGCAAGAGAGAGTAAAGATGTCCCTTCTGTTAACACAGGTATCATTGTCCAAGTTATTTTGCGCATAGCAAAAACTTTGTCAATCTCACTACCACTTAATTTGTCATGTAAGTCTTCACACTCGTCATATTTCTCCCTAGTTACATAAATGAAATGCTGTCCGCCCATATAATGTTGGTATCGGAATCCATCCGGATCTCCAGCGTCGATTATGACTTCAGAAGTAGGGTTCCATAACATGTCTCTGCCGGTAGGAACTGTGTCGAAATCATCAGCAGTGATGTCGTATTCCGCTAGCAAGTTTGAATCCTGGTCAAGTGAATAGGTAGAATTTTCACCAAATAAAATATTCAATCGTTCGCCTGTTTCTACGTCCACAGCGTATCCTGGGAACCATCCCATGCCAAGCTGTCCTGTACCATCAGGAACAGGGAATCCATCGGAGTCCATGTCTGTTCCAACGGAAGGAGAACTTCTAGGGTCCATATTTTGGGCATCGCCTTCAGTAGCTAATCCGAGTGCAGATGGAATGTAATATTGTGGCATAGCCGTTTCTACAATTACGCAGCGACTCCATAAGTTCTTATCGGATGTGAAAACTATATCGACATTATTGAGACTATCTAGTGGATTGCCAACTCGTACAATGTCGGAGTTTATACTCGCCCAAGCTGGGGAGAGGTAGTTGGCGTTGACGGTTGCTGGTGGTCGCCAATCACAGAGGGTATAGGGAAGAAATGGAGCATCTCCTATGGGAGTAAAATCCTGATTGAAGTCTAGGCTGTAATCATTTTCTCCAAAATCCGTTTTGACATAATTCAAATAATCAGGATTGTTTCCGTATCCATCAGCTATGTCTGAGAGCCATTGAGGGCCTTGGCTGTCTGCATATTCAAAGCTTGAACCAATTGCCCCATTGTTGGTTTGCATCTGGCCGGCATCCTCTGTTTGTGTTACTTCAACGGTTATCCCAAATTCGGGCACGTATTGTGAAGGAGCACTTGTGATGGTAGCGTCTGATGTAACAATCGTCCCTGATTGGATATGTGTTAATTGCCAATGTACAGCGGTGTCTAGCGTACTATTACTCATGTCTTCATCAATCAATGTTAATTCATAATCGCCAAGCGTATAATTGTCTAGGTCAGTGACAGTGATTTTGATAGGCGCATGATTAGGTAAGTAAGGAACCTCACCGTTGAGTGTGTTGTTGAAAATGCTTAGCCTTGTTTGATCTGAAATTTCTAGAAACGTATTTCCGGCGCCAACTCCGTCGATACGAGTAATGGCAGGGGTTTGTGCATGCAAGAATGTACTGACGAGCAGTAAGAGTACTGTTGTTTTTAACTTAGTCATAGCTTATATTTTTTTAAGAGTGTTATATTTTTCTGAAATATAGAATAAAAAGAGCTGTTGTGTGTACTAAAAGTTGTAAGACTAGTGTCAAATTTTACGAATGAGGGATTTGATTGTGTGAATGCTTGGAGGAGTTTAAAGTCGCCCAAATATTTCCAACAGCCATTCCTTGTTGGCAACTACAGAAAGGGACTGGAGGTTTTGTTTGATTGTTTCTCGTTTTTTAGTGTAAATTTCTGGTTTGTATATCGAACGTTTATTTTGAAGAGAGAAAATTTGGCTAGCCATTTTCAAGAAATTGAGATTCGCCTCTTTTCTATATTTAGCCAAATCTTTGTTGCGGCGCACATATTTTCTAAACGCTTCGATCAGGGCGATAAAAGCTTCGTACTCATCTGTTTCGTAATAGCTTTTTAGTTGAATTATTTTTGCGCCAAGATGAAACGAGTTGTCGGTAAACTCTACGTTGTGCAATTGCTGTAAAGCATTTTTATAGTCCTTCTTAGCATAGTAAACGGCTGCTAAATTATAAGCTACTACATTCTCTCTTTCTTTTGGTAAGAGATTCTCTTGGTGTTGGTAAATCATTTTTTCCGTCCAATCGAAATCTTTTAATCGAATGCCCACCGTAACAATATTTTTGTAAGCAGATTGTGGAAGATAGCCGTTTTTGAAAATGATTTTCTTTTCCAAAAGGAACTTATAAAGATCAAGTATCTCTTGATAGTAGGTACTTTGCCCAGAGTTGATTTTATAAATACAATAATTTTGTAAGTAAAGGTAGAGCACCCGTAATTCTTCAACAGGAAATAAATTCAAATTTTCAGAAAGTTGTTTTTTTAATTCCTTGAAATGAAATTCGCTTTCATTGTCTTTGTCTTCATGATGGCTGGCTTCCAGCATTTGCAAAGTTTTGTAATAGATACTGAGTGCTGGATGGGTTTTTATTTTTAAACTATTTTCTTCAAAAGCTTTCAAAATATCAGGTAGTTGATGGCAGATGTAACCAGCGTTGCTTACAAAGTTTCGACTAGTCATATCAACAGCTATACGCAACTTATTGCCGATATAATATAGGTCGAGGGCATCACTTTTTTGTTGCAAGTGCGGATCGTATGCACGGATACCTTTTGCCAAAGCGTACTGATCCATTTTGTCATGCATCTCGTATTCGCTGTGGAAGTATTCGAAATTTCGAATGGAAGAATTTGCTTGAGTTTTATAGTAGTTCCGCGCATTGCGATCAATGTGATCATGGATGTCTCTTTGCAATAGTTCTTTTACGAGAAGTTGTTTTTGCAGCGCTTTGTTTTTTTGATATTGCCAATACGCTAGAAAGTCATAGAGCAAAGAAAGTAAATCGGAAGCTAGGTTGTTTATCTTTAGTTCATCATAGTCGTCACCAGCAAATATCTTATCAAAGATTCTTCGTTTGTTGAGTTTAGCAGGCTTGTAGTTGGGCGCACAAAGACTGATTTGATGGTAGAGCGTTCGGATTTTTTCACGCTTATTGTAAATAGGCGATGCTAAATATTCTTTGAATTTGGTCAGCTCACGAGCAGAAAGCCGTTTGATTAAAGGAATTAGAATGGAATTATTCATTTGATTTAGCTATAATTAGTTAACCTAAAGTACTAATAAATAGATGATTATGGATTTTTTTGCATCGAAAATGTATATAATTTATCGAATTTGTACTTTCTTTTACTTGCAGCGAAAGCTACATTTGTTGGTATAGTATATATGAAAGCTAAAACACAAATTAAAATCAATGAATTATGAAAAAGTTA
>CALGLS010000091.1 GCA_937959375.1 uncultured Saprospiraceae bacterium | reverse complement strand
TTAGTAAGTTTAACTGGTGAAAAAACAGAACGAGGTTCAGAGCTAAAGTGGGCAACTGCAAGCGAATTAAACAATGAAGGTTTTGAAATAGAAAGAAGTAATAATGGTTCTGATTGGACAAAAATTGGATATGTACGTGGAAATGGAACGTCTAGTGAATTGATGCATTACACTTATACAGACGCAACACCATCTGAGGGAATGAATTACTATCGCTTAAAGCAAAATGATTTTGATGGACAATTCGAATACAGTAAAACCGTATCCATTGAATTCAAAACTGAAAAGGATAAAATTACGTTTTCTCCTAATCCAGTAAATGATGTTTTATATGTCAACGCTAGTCAAGAGTTAGAAGATGTTGTAATGCAACTTATGGATGCTAATGGTAAGGTATTATGGACTAGCAAAAACCTTGTTAGCGAAATCCCTTTTGAAGCATATAGCCCTGGACTTTATTTCTTAAACGTAGTGAGTCCATCAAGTTCGACTGTTCAAAAGATTATTAAAAAATAACTTGCTGAGTAGTTAATACGAAACATAAGTCATCCCGAATTTTAGAGCGATCTAGAATTCGGGATTTCTTTTGTATTATCATGAAAATATTTGGTTAGAATAAGAGGGAGGTAACATTTACTAAACTTTTCTATTCAAATATTATTTGAGCTCAAAGTGTAAGTTCACGCCGAATAAGTCCAGTTCGTCAGAAAACAGTAGTTTCAAATTAAGAAATCCTATTCTTTTGTAGTATTACTTCAAAAGATATAATATTTTACATTATGAAAAGATGGATCTTCTATTTATTTGTGTTTGTTGGACTTCATGTTTTTTATTTTTATACGACTAAATCGTCTATCCAAAATTTACAGGAAAGAGATACGCCTTGGTCCTATTCTTCAAAAATCACCTCTCCTAATTGGAGCAATCCTATAAAAGATGATATTTTCATTATTAAGGATAGTAGCGCTGCGATAAATTATTACAAAATAATAGCTAGCTCAATTGAAGATAGCCTCACTATTCTTCCAGGTAAGTTCACTTTTAAATCGCAAGAAGGAAAAGATATTTATAGCGATACATGGAATTACGACTTTGTTAATTCAAGTATACTCTACGCTGATACTGTTGAGCGATATTCGCTAGACGAGTTTTATGCTTTGAAAAAAAATGCACATTCGACACATGGGTACAGATACCATCCTCCAAAAAAAGTTTTGGACCTACCTATGTTTTTCTTTATTCCGTATTTACTGGCCATTAAAAGTATCGTTGCATTTTTTGTGATTTGGTTGTTTGGATACTTGAGTAATTATATCCCCATCAGATCATCACTCTCTAGAAAATTAATATGGATTTCATTTGCATTTATTTTCTTCATTTTTCTGGTAGAATGCGCAGAAGGAGTTAGTCTATTTGTTGAATTAAGATTACCAATCTATACCAAGTTTTTATTGACGCTTTTGACATTGGTGGTGGGGGTCAGCTATATCAACAATAGGTGGTTACATCAACTAAGGTTTTACGATAGAGAAGCTGCAAAATTTCTGTTCATCGTTTTAGCAAGTTTTGCGGTTTCACTTGTTGCAACTTTTTTACAATTCCAACTTGGATTGTTTACCCCCTCCGACATAGAGCATCTTTCTAATTTCTCGCTCTTCAATCGGTTGACTTATCTAATGGCTCCGCTCACGCTTCCATTTTCAATCATTCTAGCATCTGGCAATTTTTTCAACAACTTTCGAATCCAATATTTCAAGTTGAGAAAAGAAGCTAAGGCATTAAAGATTGCTCAAAATAATGAGTTAAAATTCCAAGCAGAAATAGAATCTTTGCAAGCTAAAATAAATCCACATTTTTTATACAATTCGCTTAACTCTATTGCTAGTTTGGCGCAAGAGGATCCTTCTAAAACGGAGGAGATGGCCATGGCGCTTTCTAAATTCTATAAAGAAACAACGAATCGAAAAGATCAACACAGCGTCACTGTAGAAGAGGAAATGAGTTTACTTAAAACTTATCTTGAAATTGAAAAAATTCGATTTGGTGATCGACTGGAAGTTGTCATTGATTGTGATGCAAGTATAAAGTCTCAAGAGATTCCTCGATTTTTGTTACAACCGCTGGTTGAAAATGCCATTAAGTATGGTTATAATGCAAAAGAAAATAAAACCTTCGTTCAAGTTGTGGCTAAAAAATTGGAGGACAAACTAGTTTTCAAAATCATAGATCATGGAACTGCTTTTCCTGACAATTTGGGAACGGGTTATGGACTTAGAAGTGTGCAAAAGAAATTGAAATTATTTTATCCGGAGAAGCATGAGCTTGCGTTTATTAATAGTCCGGAGAAGCAGGTTTATATTGAAATAATGGGATGAGTGGAAAGGTCAACGATTAAACCACAAAAGAATCAAAAGGAAACATAAGCACTCGAACGTAAAAATGTGTTATTTCTTTTGTGAGCTTTTGTTCTTTTTGTGGTTCAAAAAAAAATTCGGTTTCCGATTTTCAGTCTTCCGACTCATTAATAATCAAAAACATGTACAAAGCTTTCATAACAGAAGATGAATATCCGGCTCGTTTAAGAGTCAAAAAATTATTAGGTCCCTACTCAGATGAAATCGAATTGGTGGGGGAAGCTGATAATGGGAATAAGGCTATTGAACAAATAGAGGAACTGCGTCCGGATCTCCTTTTTCTTGATATTCAGTTACCTGATATGACTGGTTTTGAAATGCTTGCAAAGTTGACGTACCAGCCATTAGTAATTTTCACAACAGCATACGAAGCTTATGCGATTAAAGCTTTTGAAACTTATTCTATCGACTATTTAGTCAAACCTTTTGATGCACAACGTTTCAAAAAAGCGATAGAAAAATTACGCAAATTTGGCCAACAAAAAAATCCAATTGATTACAAAAAATTAGAAACGCTACTCGCTGAAAAAACTAAAAAAACAATCTCTACTTCTCTCCCTATCAAAATGAAAGATCGAATTTTGTTGATCGAACACACAGATATTTGTTTTCTCAAAGCAGAGGATAAGTACGTTCAGATTTTCACGGAAAGTGGTCAATCTTATTTGAGTGATCAGAGTCTAGGTCATTTTGAAAAAAACTTACCCGATCCATTTATTCGAGTACATCGTTCTTACATTGTAAATCGATCTTGTATTGGTGAAATACGGAAATATTTTAGAGGAAAATTGATTTTGATTATGAAGGACAAGGGGCAGACTTCGATTAAAACGGGTGGGACTTATTCTGCGGAGGTTAAGGGGGTTTTGGGGGTTTAATTGTAATTAAGTGGCAATTAGAGTGAAAGTGGCAGTTGCAGTGAAGTGGGAGTTAAAGTGGGAGTGGGAGTTTTCCTTCTTTCGTGGGTTTTAATTTCAATTACAAGTTCAATCTCAAGTTCAATTTTCTCTTCTGGCGTGAAGTTTTGTGGTTGGTTTTCGCACTCTGTACTTTAGTTCGGTTTTATCTTTTTAGCTGAACTGTCTTGGTCGGAATGAAGCCCGAGGTCCGGCTTGAGTTATTTTACGCTGATTCGTTAGCGCTCTTTTTTTTGTACGCGATCGGTTTTCGCACTCTGTACTTTAGTCCGGTTTCATCTTTTTAGCTGAACTGTTTTGGTCGGACTGAAGTCCGGGATCCGGCTTGACTTATTTTACGCTGATTCGCTAGCGCTCTTTTTTTTGTACGCGATCGGTTTTCCCACTCTGTACTTTAGTCCGGTTTTATCTTTTTAGCTGAACTGTTTTGGTCGGAATGAAGTCCGGGATCCGGCTTGATTTTTTTTACGCTGATTCGCTAACGCTCTTTTGCGTGTACAATTGGTGTTTGGATGCTGCTAGCACAATTTATAAGCTTTGGATCTAACAAAAAAACGGGACATCAGCTAAAGCTAACATCCCGTTTTTTTATTTTATAGTTTAAGTCTTAAGCCTTCGCTCCTACTTTAGGTGCTGCAGCCATAATCTCATCATTTGCCTTTGAAGCATATTGTGCAAAGTTATCCACAAATAAGTTGGCTAATTTGTTAGCAACTACGTCGTAGTCAGCTTCGTTGCGCCAAGTATCTCTTGGATTCAACATTGCGTTAGGAACATCTGGGCAAGTCACTGGCATTTCTAAACCAAAAACTGGATGTGTACGATATTCAACATCATTCAGATTACCTTCAATCGCTGCCTTGATCATGGCACGTGTGTAAGATAATGCGATTCTTGAACCTTCGCCAAATCCGCCGCCTGACCACCCCGTGTTGACCAACCAAACATTAATTTTACCATCACCTCTACGACAACCTTTTTCGATTTTCTCACCTAGCATTTCTGCATACCTAGTTGGAGCTAGAGGTAAAAACGGTGCACCAAAACAAGCAGAGAAAGTTGCTTTTGGTTCTACGATACCTACTTCTGTACCTGCAATCTTTGCAGTGTAACCACTGATGAAGTGATACATCGCTTGACCCTTTGTCAATTTTGAAATCGGAGGCAAAGCACCAAAAGCATCACAAGTCAAAAAGAAAATATTCTCAGGTACATCTCCTCTAGATTTGTACATGATATTATCGATGTGATAAATCGGATAACTTACACGTGTATTTTGAGTGATGGTTGTGTCTGAATAATCAGGTGTGTAACCATCTTCTTCAAAACCAATGTTTTCCAACAATGCTCCAAACTTAATCGCCGCAAAAATTTGTGGTTCCTTAGCTTGAGAAAGGTCAATCGTTTTGGCGTAACAGCCACCTTCAAAATTGAAGACTGACTCTTTTGACCAACCGTGTTCGTCATCACCAATCAAACGTCGATCAGGATCATTAGAAAGTGTCGTCTTACCTGTTCCAGATAAACCGAAAAACAAAGAAGTGTCTCCCTCTGCCCCTACGTTCGCTGAACAGTGCATTGGTAAAACATTTTTTTCTGTTGGTAAAATAAAGTTCAAGGCAGAGAAAATTCCTTTCTTGATTTCACCAGTATAAGCACTACCACCAACAATAATTTTCTTTTCTGTAAAGTTGATGATAGAGAAGTTTTCTTGACGAGTACCGTGTACTGAAGGATCTGCTAGTACAGTCGGGAAAGCATATACTTCCCAGTCAGGTGAGAAGCTAGGAAGGTCTTTTTTAGCGATACGCAAAAACATGTTGTATACAAACAAGTTTTGCCATGGAAACTCCGTATGAACACGTACGTTTAGTCGGTAATTTGGATTTGCGCAAGCGTATGCATCACGTACATAAACCGTATCGAGTGTATTCGCATACTTAACCATTTTTTCATATAGCAAATCAAAAGACTTACTTTCAATTGGCATATTGATTTCACCCCAATCTACCGTGTCAGCAGTCATCGCATCTTTAACGATAAATCGGTCCTTTGGAGAACGACCGGTAAATTTTCCAGTGTTGATCACCAATGCCCCTGAGCTACTCAATTTTCCCTGATCTAACCGAATGGTTTCTTCAACCAAAGCTGCAGGTTGTAAGCAGTATTTCTGATTTTCCTTATTTAATTTTTCCATATACTTTTCTTTATCCAATTTTTAGCTTGTAAATAAAAAATGATGTGGTCTTTATCGAAAACCACGATACTATGAAAAGAAGTTTTTTACAACTTCAAATTATACAAATTGTGTGTGTAAAACCTGTCTAATTGTCAAGCACATTTGTAACATGCAATAATTAAACCTAAGTCATTTTTAGTTCTAATTACGCTACAGACAGTTGTAGGAGATGCCTATTTCTTCAGTATTTACTTTGGAGTTGAAAAGAACGATAACTTTCTTTTAGATCAATAATCCTACACAAAATTTTACCCTTTGTGCTTAAACAACTCCATGCTTATGACGCAAAGTTATAGAAATTGTCATTGCAAAAAGCATATGTTTTGAAAAAATATATAGAAAATAATTAGTGTACGAGATACACTGTGAGTGCCTTGTTTTATGTGATTATCAAGGAGTTAGAGGGTAAAAAAGAAGTGTTTTCTTAGTCAAATTAAATGCTTATAAAAGTTCTAATTTTTGCAAAATAGATCCAACATTTACGTTTTCATTAATCAATTCAATCGCTCGTTGTGTTTTCCAAGGTGTTCGCGTATTTATTTTCACCTCGATTCTACTTATTTTAATTACTGAACCGTAGGTATCTAAAGCGGTAGTAACGACTGGGATGTTGTGCTTCAAAATATACTCATTTTTGAGACTTGCGCCTTCTAAATAAGTATGACTTCCATCGCCCGTAAGAATGATTCCAGAAAGCGGAGATTTAGAAAGATTTTTTAGCTCAGCTACCGACTTCACTTTTGAAATAGCATCTTCCAATCGCTTGGCACTCACCACCAATAAAATATTTTTAAAACTGGAAAATTCTCTGATATCTACCAACGATCCAGCTACAATATCTTCAATCCGATTGTCAAGTTTATTATCATTAACAATGCAGCGACCTGCGACCGCTCTTTTCACTGTTTCCATTAATGGGAAAGACATTCTTTTATCGAAAGGTAAAACTCCCAATAGATCAAGGTCCATCGTCTTTAATTTCTTACCCACATAATGAGCAACCTGTTCACTCTTTTCTGGCAGTACTTTATTTACGATAATGCCCAAGATGGGAACATTATAAAGTTTAAATTGAGAGATACTAAGTACGAGTTCATCAATGGTACTTCCGATACCACCTTCAGCGATCATCAATACACCTGCGTTCAACATTTTGGCAACTTCAGCATTTGAAATATCAGCCACCGCTCCTACGCCTGGATGTCCGGTACCTTCGTAAATCACGATATCATGTCTATCTTGCAAAACAGCTGCACTCTTTTGAATAGCTTCTCTAAAGTGAAACTGCTCTGGATTATCAATATACTTTTTGGTCACTCCTTTGGCAATGACCACGGGGCTATGTAGTTTTCCTTCAATGGGAAAGCCCAATGATTGTGCAAACAAAGTCACATCCTTATCAATTAGTTGACCACCTATATTGAGATGTTCTTGCCCCACAGGTTTACAATAACCTACAGAATAACCTAGGTCATTTACAATATTGACGAGTCCAAGAGTGGAAGTTGTTTTACCGACGTGTTGTCCAGTTGCTGCTACGTAGAGTGGTCTCAAATCTTTGTATTTAGTTGCGTATAAACAATAATGAAATTTTATTTCAGAAGTTGTAATAATTCAAGTTGCGAACAACTTGAGGACAGAAGATGGAAGTGGGAAGTTTCCAAATAACGCGCGCAACTTCCCATTTCCTACTCCCATCTTTTAAGTTGCTCGCAACTTAAACACTTCTATTTGGTTTCCAATATATACAAGTTGCCTTAAGATTCCAAAGATGTTTACCACATATGCGATATTTGTAAAGATCGGTGCCACAACAAAAGTTTAAGAGTTTCCAGCTAATAGCTTAGCCTTCTCACCGCAATTCATTAACTTCGCATCAACTTAGAATTGAGCCAGACTCAATTAGAAACGATAAAAAAGATTGAAAATCATGAAAGAAAAGACAGTGTCTATATTCAAACCGTATTTGAAAGTGAAGGTTGCTTACAGAGGTGGAAAAACGAAAGATGAATTAGCTCAACTGGGCAAAAAGCTCCATAAACTTTCATCGAATGAAAACCTCTTGGGCTCTTCTCCAAAGGCGATAAAAGCGATAAAAGATAATATTGATAAACTACACGAATACCCAGATCGTAATGATGCTCGCTTGCAAACTGCATTAGAAAAATTTTACGATGGTGACTTGAAAGCTGGTCAGTTTATTACTGGACCGAGTGGATCGGAAGTTTTAGAATTAATTATTAGAGGTTTTCTAGAAGAAGATTTAGAAATTGTAATTTCAAACCCTGCATTTTTGGTGTATCAAATGTTTTCACAAAAACAAGGAGCGAAGGTAGTTGACGTTCCGCTGCTAGCTCCTGATTACACCTTGGATGTTGACGGTGTTTTGAATGCCATCAATGATAAAACACGTTTGGTTTTCTTAACTAGCCCAAACAATCCAACCGGAACTTATATTCCAAAATCAGATTTGGATCGCTTGATCAACAATGTTCCTGATCATGTCATCGTAGTTTTAGATGAAGTGTATTTCCATTATGCGACAGCAGCAGATTACACAACTGCTTTACCTTATGTAAAAGCGGGTAAGCAGGTGATTGGTATCAACAGTTTTTCAAAAGCCTATGGTCTTGCAGGACTTCGTGTGGGCTATGCCTACTCTACTCCGGAAATTGCGCAATACATTCAGCAACTATACAAGCCTTTCATGATCAATATCCTTGCACTCGAAGCTGCTCTTGCCGCACTAGATGACAAGGAGTTTATTGAACAAACAGTGGATTTGGTGAACACCGAAAAAGAGATCATCTATAAAGCATTAGACGAAATTGGAATACACTACTGGAAATCACAGGGTAACTTCATTTTGCTTCGACCTGAAATGGATGAATACGAATTTGAATCTAAGATGCAAGAAGAAGGTGTGATGGTTCGTCCTGTTGCCAACTTTGGTGCGCCAGGTTGTGTGCGTGTTACCATTGGTACTCGAGAGGCAAATGAGGCTTGTATTGCTGCTTTGCGAAAAATCTGCTAATTAAAATTTTTCAAATTTTACTTAGAATTAGAATGTGAATGTGAATTAGAGTTAGAATGTCCCTCTAACGGAATGGGAATGGGAATGGGAATGATCTTCTAACATAAATTCTGCGTCATTTGGGTAATTCTAATTCACATTCTAATTCCAATTCACATTCTTAAGATTCTGTTAAACCTCATCAACTAAGTCCATTCTTTAGATCTCCAAACGTATTAGTTATAGAACATTCTTAATGTTTTGTCCTACACCTAATTTTCTAGTATTTCAAAAAAATAATATCATGAAAAATACTTTTTTAGTTCTCTTAGCCCTTAGTCTTGTTTTTGTTTCTTGTAAAAAAGATGATGACGATACACCACAGGAGACCAATGAATATCAGCTCTCTTATGATGACGAAGCCTCTGATGCTCCTGCACTTGATGCTGGCGTATATGAGCTTGGGGCTCGCTTCCCTGCTTCATTTACTGCTGATTATACAGGCAAAAAATTAGAAGAAGTTTCTTTTTATATCTTGACGATTCCGAGTAAATGTGAGTTGGTTATTTTTGGAGCAGGCACTGCTTCTGCACCTGGTCCAGAACTTTATTCTACCAATCTTACCGCAACCATTAATGGAGAGAGTTGGAACAAACATGTACTCGACACACCAATTGACATTACTGGAGAAGATATCTGGATTTGTGTTCGTGTAGAACATGGATCTACCTTGGGTAGCCTTGGCTGCGACCTTGGTCCTGCTAATGCTAATGGCGATTGGATGATTTCTGCCGGTGCCGTTGGATGGACTTCACTCCGCGACTTCTCTGACAATGAAGTAGATATCAATTGGAATATCCGTGGGAAGGTTTCTGAATAAAGAAAGAGTTAGAAGACCGAAGTTACCTAATTGGTATGCAGTGTTTCCCGCGATCGCGAGTTAGTGATCGCGGGAAACCTATATTAGAGAGAAACTTCCGGCTTCGATCTTCCGTCTTCCGTCTTTTTTCACTACATTTGACTCAAGTAAAACAAGCATATGAACTTCAGTCAACTAGCAGAAACAGTCGATCAGGCCGCTCATTCGGCTCAAGCCATTGCACAATTGAGTGCAGAACACCAATTCAATGTAGATGATTCTTACGAGATTCAACGCTTGTCGCTAGAGCAGCGATATGCTCGTGGCGAAAAACTTATTGGCTTAAAAATGGGCTTTACGAGTGAGGCGAAGATGAAACAAATGGGAGTTCACGATATGATTTGGGGGCGACTGACAGATGATATGTTTTACAAAAATGGTGGCGAGGTTCCTTTTGACAAGTATATCCACCCTCGTGCAGAACCAGAAATCTGTTTTCTGATAAAAGAAAAAATTGATCGTGAACTGACGGTAGCTGAGGCTAAAAGTCATACCGAATCAATTGCTGCTGCTATAGAAATTATTGACTCCCGCTATCAAAATTTCAAATTTTCGTTAGAAGATGTTATTGCTGATAACTGCTCTTCCGCAGGTGTGATTATCGGCCCTTGGCATAAACATAACATGCCGATTAAGAATCTAAAAATGGTTTTGGAAATGGATGGTGTTCCTGTTCAGATTGGTTCATCTGCGGCGATCTTGGGTGACCCTTGGTTGGCGCTGACTGCTGCTACTCGTTTGGCAACACAGTATGGTCAGGAGATTCCGGCTGGTTCGGTTATTCTTGCTGGTGCTGCTACTCCGGCGATGTATATGAAGAAGGGACAGACGGTGAAGGCTATTGTGGAGCATTTGGGTGTTGTGGAGTTTGGGACGGTTTAGCCATTGGAATTAAAGTTAGAGTGACCAATCAAAGTTTCAGTTTTTCTTTTGGTATGGTGAATTCCTATTCCTATTCCTATTCCTATTCCTATTCCTATTTTCCCACTTTCGCGTTTTTTAAACACCTGCCTTTGCCGGCAGGCAGGCATAGAGGCATAGGTTTATAGTGCACGTTAAAGTGTTTGTGTTGGTAGAGGCCACATAGGGTGTATATTTTTTGCTGACGCAAGAAAATAAATTGTGGACGTGATTCAGCATTTTCGACAAAGACCTATCAATTGAGAGAAAAAATTCCCATTCCCACTACTCTACGTTAGAAGGCCATTCTAATTCTAACCTATCCTATCGGCTAGGCAGGTTCTAATTCTAATTCACAAATTCACACTCTAATTCTCCTACTGAAACTCCACCACCGTATTCGGAAGTACCTCCTGTATTCGTTTCACATATTCAATACTCATCGGGTTTCCTGTCAAAATGAGGCGTTCTAATTTTTTCAATCTGCCTAGGCTAGTTGGGAGTTTGCTTAGTTGGTTGTAAGACAGGTCTAATACTTTTAGTCTTTTTAGATAACTAATTTTACGAGTTAGTTCAGTTAGTTGGTTTCCACTAATGGTTAGTTCTTCTAGGTATTTTAATCTGCTGATTGTTGCGGGTAATTCTTCTATTTGGTTGTTGTCAAGGTATAGATAAACAAGAGGTCTAGCATTCAATCTTTTTGAGATACTGGTAATTTCGTTGTTTGAAAGGTTGAGGTATCGAAAGCCTTTTAAATTTGAGAAAGAAAGATCAATGGATTTTATTTTGTTATGACTTAGGTCGATTCTCTTTAATTGTCTGTTGTCATCAAGTTTTGCTGGTATCTCTGAAATCTGGTTGTTTGATAAGTCTAGATTAGTTATCCAAGCTGAGCTATAAATGTGTTTTGGTATTTTTGTAATTTTATTGTTTTTCAAAACCAAGTTTCTTAGACGACTTATCTTTTTAATCCTTTTAGGAATCTTGCTGAGTCCTTTGTTTGACAGATCAAGATTAACCACCTTTCTTTTATCCTTTAATGCTTCCTCTAAATCTTTATAAATTTTATTTTTGTAGTATTCTGTAGTAAAGGCATTTCTGCGATTAGCACAAGGAGGTGCAGATGAAATCTTTATTTTTTGTCCCGCCAGTGTCTTTAGCTTTTTCTTTTTGTTTAGTTTGACTTGTAAATTATACAAATCTAATTCCATGGTATGAAGTGAGCCTCCGGTTCTCAGTGCAATTTCGTAGTATTGAGGATTCAAACCTCGTAAATCAGTATAACCGCACACGATTACTTTTACGGGCTCTTTGATTGAATCTAGTAATTCCATATCTCGCACACAAGCATTGTTGTCTGCAATCAAAATCAAGTCTTGGTGATACGGATATTTTTTGATTGCTTTAAGAATGCCTTCCAAATCATTTTCAGGACCATCTCCACCCCCACCTTTCAGCATAACTAATCGGTAAAGATGCATCACTCGATCTATGTTATCCGCTTGTTCAAAGTAGATGCCTCCAGTTTCACCAATTATCTTTTCATTATAACTCTTGTCATCACCATCATTGAAAAGTGCAAAATAGTCTAAGCCAGAAGTTTTAAAATTGAGGGTATGCCAAAGCAAGGCTTGCCCTCCGTAGGGATACATACTTCCCGTCCAATCCCCAACGACTAGCGCGTTTTTCCATTGTGTATTTCTATCCAAAACCTTTGTAACGACATCTTCTGGATGCTCTCC
>CALGLS010000090.1 GCA_937959375.1 uncultured Saprospiraceae bacterium | reverse complement strand
CCTAGCATTTTCATATTGCTAAGTGCTCTTTCGAATTTTTCTGGGCTGACAGAACTACCAGGAGCTATCAAGCCAACCGTATCTCCAGGTTTTAGTGATTTAGGTTTTCGCATTCCCATTTTTTGTGATTTATAAGCTGTTGCAAAACTATTGAACGGAGTTGCTATGGCCATTCCTACACTTAACTGTTGGGTAAGTTTTTTGGTAAATGTTCTCCTATTCATTTGAAAATCATTAAATTTATATAATAAAAATTACTTTCGGTTTTGAGCGCTTTATTCGATGATTAAATCGTTTGCCTCTAAAAGAGAGTGATTTTCCCAATGCCGAATTTAAACAACTTCAAAACAAACAACTATGTATAATAGAAGAAATACATTTTTTATATTTCTATTGATCTGCTCTTTTC
This sequence comes from uncultured Saprospiraceae bacterium, assembly GCA_937959375.1. Taxonomy (GTDB): domain Bacteria; phylum Bacteroidota; class Bacteroidia; order Chitinophagales; family Saprospiraceae; genus CALGLS01. The sequence continues at coordinate 8,870 of CALGLS010000090.1, read as the reverse complement.
TTTCCTGCGATACACTCAAAAAGTCTAGTACTAAGGATAAGAACCGAAAGTCAGAAGGTGAACCTACTTGGCAAACGAACAATGATGATAATGACTCAGGTCAAAATTCAGATAATGCTACGATTTCAGCTACAGCTATCGAAATGCAAATGTTGGACGAAATCAATAAGCTGCGAAAAAATCCTAAAGGCTACATTGACTACATTAAGGAATATTTAGAATACTTTGAAGCGCAAGGCTTTCCTTCTGTTGGAGCAGAAAAACGAGCGGCTCAAGAGTTGATCAGCCAGTTGAACGTAATGAATGCTTTGCCTGAACTAACTTACCACGAAGACCTATACAAGGTTGCAGAGGAACATGGAAAAGAATTGAAGGAAAGGGGAGATATATATTTTAAGAATCCACACAGAGGAGATAATGGTTCCACTCCTGATCAGCGAGTAAAAAGAGGTACCAACCTTAAAATTAGTGGGGAGAACTTTGGTTCTGCACACGAAAGACCAAGATACCAACTGATCTCTCTCTTGGTAGATGCAGGAGTTGAAGGAAAAGGTCATCGAGTAAATATTCTCGATCCAAGATGGAACGTAGGAGCTTTTTATAATATTGGTGATGTAGGTCAGGACCCAGGATGTTGGTTGCAATTGTTTAGTTATGAAAAGAAAGCATCAGAGGCAACATCAACTGTTTCTAACTCAGAAAGTAACATTACTTTAGAAGAGGCCAATAGATTGGTGTCAAAGGCAACTTACATGAAGCCACAAGAACGAGCCATGCTGAATGAAATTAATTTGTTACGTTCAAATCCTAAAGCTTACGTAAAGCAGGTTGAAGAATATAAGGAGAAGGTAAGAACAGGAGAGGTTTTTCCTTTCGTACCAGTTGACGAAGAATTAGAAATTGCTGATGGATTGATTCGAGAGCTAAAGAAGATGAAACCACTGACCTTGTTGAAACCTAGCTTGAAGCTATACAATGTAGCTTTGTCTCATGGCCAATACCTAAAGCAAAAAGGAAATCCAGACCTAAATCCAAATCCTCACGCAGGACGAGATGGAAAAGGAGCACACGAACGAATAGTTCAAGCCACAGGCATGTCTGCAGGTGGTGAAAATTATCAAGGAACCTTTGTTCCTATGCGAGAAACTATGATAGGTTTATTGGTAGATTCTGGTATACCAGGTTTTGGACATCGAAAAGCTTTACTTAACCCTATTTGGAATCACGGAGTTTGTGTAAACTTTGGTCCGGTGAAATCAGCAGCAGGGCCGATTATTCCTGACAACTGGCTTCAAAATTTTGCTCAAGAATAAATCTAACCTATCTCGGGTATAAATAGAGTATTTAAGGACATTCGAAGATTAGATAGGTTACAAAATGATTTATTCTTCGTCTCAACTGAGAATCGTCTCGAATTTTAGTAATTCAAAGGTTTGAGACAATTATATTAATAATTTAGGGGTATAGACAGATTTTTAACTTTTGATATCTTTTGTCTATACACATGACAGCGTTTTACCTAAAGTGCTTCGTTCTACTAGCACCAAACAAGGATTAGAATATTTAGATCAGCCTAAAACCCTAAAATATTAGAGAATATGTAGCTTTTTAGGAATTTTCTTTAGTTAAAAAATGTCCATTTATCTAAAAAAAATCCTTAATATTGTAGAACCTTGAGTCTTACAATTAATAGAAAGAGATGACAATATTACGGATTCCGTGATATTTGTATCTTTTAAGTCCAAAAGCTACACATTACCGGTTAAGAGAAGAGTTACTAGACTGCATCAATTCTAAAGCCCATTTTGAATTGGTTCCTCGCTATATTGCGCTTTCTACACTTCCCGTCTTTTTTCCGGATTACACATTTTACAAGCATACATACTGAGAGTTCACAAAATAAAATTATAGTGAACCCGACTAAATCACTATTGGTTTAATCGGGTAATCTAAATTAGGAGATTACTTAGCAATCTCTATAACAGTTTAATCCATTTAAACTTAAACTATGAACGATTTGAATTTTACAATCTACATCCGTGGCTTGTTTTTGCTATTGCTTTTAGGCGGTTTGCAACAAGCTCAAGCGCAAGAGATTCACTTTTCGCAATTTCGAAATGCTCCCCTTCAACTTAGTCCTGCTATGGCAGGTGTCTTTGAAGGTGACATGCGTTTCATGGCTAACTATCGATCTCAATGGGAATCCGTTCCTGTGAGCTATCGAACAGTCAATGCTGCTTTTGATACTCGTTTTCTTTCCAATAAAGCCAATACCGGTTTTTGGGGAGGTGGTTTAGTATTTAACTATGACTGGGCGGGTGATTCAAAATTAAGCACAGCTTACCTTGGCTTGAATGGATCTTACACCCATCAAATTTTAAAAAATAATTTCCTAACAGCTGGATTGTCACTAGGTGGTTTTCAACGTTCTTTCAAACTTGAAGACCTACAGTGGGACGACCAATTTGATGGAAAACAGTTTAACGGTAGTCTAGCATCCGGCGAAAACTTTAACAATACCACTAAGTTTTATGGAGATATAGGTATTGGTTTAAACTGGCACTTCCGAAAAATGGATAGTAAACCCTCTCGCACAACTTTCGATATCGGCCTAGGAATATTACACCTTAACGAACCTCAAAAGGAGTTTTACGATAATGACGATACGCGCCTTCCTCGTTTGTTTAATATTTATGGTTTGGCAACGATCGACATTCGACCTAAAGCTGACTTGATCTTATTAGCATCAGGGAAATACCAGAATACAGAAACTGAACACCTCGTAGGCGCTGCAGGTCGTTTGCACCTCAATACACAACCTACTCAAGAAACAGCATTGCAACTCGGCCTATCTTACCGATTTAATACAACTGGTTTCGGAAACGGTGATGCCCTTATTCCAAATGCAGAATTGCATTATCGCGATTGGTTGTTTGGCTTGAGTTACGATATCAATGTATCTGGATTCAGAAATTACGAAAATAATTATGCGACACAAGGCCGTGGAGGACTTGAGTTGGCTGTTATATATACTTTGAAAAATGTTGAAGAAGAAAACTTCTGTCCAAACTGTCCACCTACTTTCTAGTAAGATCAGTTTAAATCAACATTTATTTAGAATCAAAGAAGAATTAACCATGAAAAAAACAATACTCTTAATAATAGCAATTGCATGCTTTTCAAACATTGCATTTACGCAATCGCAGAAGGCTTACAAAAAGAAGGCTGATGAAGCATTAGCTGCAAAAAACTATTCTGCCGCTTTCTCTCAATATCATTTCTTAGTTAATGAAGCTGGTCGTAGCAATGTCGAAAATAATTTCGGAGCAGCTGAGTCAGCTCGCCAAGCTAAGGTTTACTATTTGGCTGAAACCTATTACCGAAAGGTAGTAGCGGATGAAGATGGAACGAAAGCACATCCCCTTTCTGAATTTTGGTTGGCTGATGTATTGAAGCGCCAAGGTAAATATTTAGAATCTAGAAACCGTTTCCAATCTTTCTTAGATAATGGTGGGTCAGCTAACGCTGAATATGCAGATAGAGCAAGAAAGGAAATGAATGACTGTGATTTTGCAATGAACGAAAAACCTTTGTTTGATGAAGAAAGAATTGAACACTTAGATGAACCGATCAACTCAGTTGTATTGGATTTTGCTCCAGTGAAATCAGGTGATGTACTTTACTTCTCAAGCATGCGTGAAGATTATGAGTATTCTAAAAATAATGAAAGCGGAAGTGAATGGGTAAGGCAAGTAGATGACTGGAGAGGCAAAGGCGCGAAATCTGGCTTTACGCAGATATATACCAAAAATGAAAAATCTGGGAAGGTCGAATTATTCAATGAATTCAACGAAGGAAACCTTCATACGGCACATGTTGCTTTCGCAAAAAACAATGCTCGTATTTACTACACACTTTGTGAAAACGTAAATGCGACTGATATCAATTGTAAAATTTACTACCGTAACCTTGAAGGGAAAAACAAATGGGGTAAGAAAATAGATGCTGGAATCAACGTAAAAGATTACACCACTACTCAACCTAACGTTGGTAGAGTTGGCGACAAAGATGTGCTATTCTTCGCAAGTGATAGAACTGGATCTAAAGGTGGACTTGACATCTGGTGCAGCTTTATTGAAGATGACGCTTGCTCTACTCCAGTAAACCTTTCAGAACAATTTGGCGGCAACGACCTGAATACTTCTAAAGATGACATGAGCCCATTTTGGGATGAAAAAAGTCAAACATTATACTTCAGTTCAGAAGGTCATAAAAACATGGGAAGCCATGATATTTACAAAGTTAAATTCAATGAAGGTAGTTGTGGTACGATCGAGCATTTAGGTGCGCCGATCAATAGTAGCTACGACGATACTTATTACACATTGAGTGATGATAGAAAGCACGCTTATTTCACGTCTAATCGTCCAGGTGGTTTATGTGGTTCTAGCTCAGATGATTCATTGTGTATCTGTTATGACATTTACAAAATGGCTACGCCAAGAGTCAAATTGGAAGTTTACACTTTCAATGCAATTACCAAAGAACCAATCTATGGAGCAAATGTAAAACTTGCGAACCTGTCTAATCTTATCGAAGATGATAAAACAGATGATGCAGGTAACTTTTATGAATGGTATGACTCACCTCTTGGATTTGATTTTGAATACGGGGTAGTTGGTACAAAACCAGAATATAAAGCGGATGTCGGTGATTTCTCTACAGCATTTGAGGTTAGAAAAGATACAGTAATTCGGGTTGATTTATATTTAATGCCTTCTGTCGATTTGACCACTTATGTTTATGATAAAATAACCGGTCTTCCATTGGAAGGTGCTACAGTTGAATTGCACGAAGTTGAAAACAAAAGATCGATTAAGAAAGTCAACGTTCACCCAAAGATGCCAACAGAAAATGATCAAAGCGATTACTTTGATAGCTTGAACTTTAAAAAGACATACATGGTTCTTGGGCGAAAGCCACCTTACTATTCTTCAGATACTTCTTATGTAACAGTTGAAGGGACTGACCTTACCACAGTTGGACTTTCAACACCAACAAATTTGAAGGCTGAATTGAGACTATGTAAAGATCTCGAAGTCATACCTTTTTCCGTTTATTTTGATAACGATTTCCCTGATCCAGATTGTGAAAACACCACAACTGATTTGACTTACGCACAAACTTATTTCGACTATCTAAAACGAAGAAGTTATTACGTGGATGCATTCAGTCCATCTAGCCAAGGGTATAACGAAATGAATGGCTTCTTTGAGAATGATGTGATTGGAGGATATGAAAAACTAGAGCGTTTTGCAGAAGACTTATACGATTATTTTAAAGGCTATAGTGGTGGGCGTAAAGCTTCAGCTATAATCACTATTCAAGGGCATGCAAGTCTTCGTTCTAACCCTAGATATAACTTAGCGCTTACAAAACGCCGTGTAAGTTCACTTGAAAACTATTTGGCGAATTGGTCTAAAGGAAATAAGTCGCTCAAAGATTATTCTATTAAAATGGAAATCCAAGGAGGAGCTTTCGGGGATACCGAAGCGTGTATAGGTTGCTACGAAAAACCTGCCATTAAAGATGTTAAGGCAAGTCGTGACAGACGAGTTGATATTAAAAGAGTTCAAGTCTTCAGTGATTGTGAAGGTACTATAGAAATAAAACCTAATCCAGTTAAGACCTACTAAAACCAATTTTGAAAAACAGATAATTTACATCTTCTACTATAATAGAGATTATGATGAAAATAAAAAATAGATACCCAATAATAACGCTTATCCTCGCATGCTTTTTTATGCTGGGTCAGCTGCCGCTTCATGCCTCAAATGATTTGAGCTTGAGTGTATCACTATCGTCTAGCTTTGCTACCTGTGACGTAAGTAATGATGCATCGGTAACCGCATCTACGGATGGTGGTAATTCGCCATATTCTTACGAATGGAGTGTGCCAAACAATGGTTCTGATCCATGGAAATTAGAAGGTGTTGGTGTAGGATTTTATTCTGTAACGGTTACAGATGACGATGGTCAAACGGCAACTGCAACAGAAGAAGTTGAACTTTCTCCAGAGGGAATCTGGGTCATGCTTAATGTAGAGACAGAAGTTTCATGCGCAGGAGGAAACAATGGCGTTGTACACGCAGGACCAATGACTGGACTCGAACCATATTCTTATGAATGGAGCGATGGTCAAACAACGCAAGATGCTTATGGTCTTTCTGCAGGTAATATTTGTGTTACCGTTACAGATGCCAATGGTTGTACAGGAGCAGAGTGCATTGATGTTGAAAATGGAGACAGTGACTTATCTGTATCTTTATCTTCTTCCTTTGCAACTTGTGATGTAAGTAATGATGCATCAGTAACTGCATCCACTGATGGTGGTAACGCACCTTACACTTACGAATGGAGTGCACCAAATAGTGGATCTGATCCATGGAAGTTGGAAGGAGTAGGAGCGGGTACTTATTCAGTTACAGTAACAGACTCTGACGGATGCTCTGTTGTTGCAACAGAAGAAGTTGAACTTTCCCCAGAGGGAATCTGGATTATGCTAAATGTCGAAACAGAAGTCTCATGCGCAGGAGGAAACAATGGTGTTGTACACGCAGGACCGATGACTGGACTCGAACCATATTCTTATGAATGGAGCGATGGTCAAACAACGCAAGATGCTTACGGACTTTCAGCAGGTAATATTTGTGTTACCGTTACAGACGCCAATGGCTGTTCAGGAGTAGAGTGTATTGATGTTGAGAATGGAGACAGTGATTTATCTGTTTCGTTATCTTCTTCTTTTGCAACTTGTGATGTAAGTAATGACGCATCGGTAACTGCATCCACTGATGGTGGTAATCCACCTTTTACTTACGAATGGAGTGTGCCAAATAGTGGATCTGATCCTTGGAAATTAGAAGGAGTAGGAGCGGGCACTTATTCAGTTACAGTGACAGACTCCGACGGATGCTCTGTTGTCGCAACAGAAGAAGTTGAACTTTCTCCAGAAGGAATCTGGGTTATGCTAAATGTTGAACAAGAGATTGCTTGTTTTGGAGGAAGTGACGGAGTCGTGCACGCAGGTGCAATGACAGGAGCTGCTCCTTATACTTATGAATGGAGTAATGGTGAAACTGGTGAAGATGCATTCAACGTTTCTGCTGGCAACATTTGTGTTACAGTAACCGACTCCAACGGATGTTCTGGTGTTGAATGTATTGATGTCGACGAACCAGATGGAATGGACGTAACTGTTTCTAGCGATGGTACAGCCTGTGGATCAAGTAATGGATCTGCTTCTGTAGATGTAAGTGGAGGCGCTTCGCCATATGAATACGAATGGAGTACTGGTGGCACCTCTGATGCAATTGATAATGTTTCTGGAGGTACTTATACCGTTACCATAACGGATGCAAATAATTGTACGGTTGTTCAATCTGTTGATGTTGACGAAAGTTCGAGTGTAAGTTTGGTGATGAATTCAGATATGGCAACCTGTGTTGGAAACGATGGTTCTGCTACAGTTACCGCATCAGGTGGTGTTAGTCCTTATACTTACTCGTGGAGCAGTGGAGGATCTTCATCAACAGAAACAAATCTTTCTGGTGGGAACTATACAGTAACAGTTACTGACGCTGCTGGATGTACAGCGGTAAGCTCAGTCAATGTTGCTCAGCAATTAGATTGTTGCGAGGATCCAACCATTGTAAGTGTCGTTATTTTTGAAACGCCTTGTGGTGTTGAAGAAGGTAGCATCAATGTTACAATGGTAGAAAATCCAAACGATTATAATTTTATTTGGTCTACACCAAATGGATCTGGTTTATCTGCAACGAACCTAGCTGCAGGAACTTATTCACTCGCGATCATCGACGCTAGTGATGCGACTTGTAATCAAAATTTGACCTTTACAGTAGATTCTGATAATGGACCTGAAGTAACGATCAACACGACGCCAGCAACTTGTACAGCAAGTGATGGAACAGCTACAATCACTTCAGTAGATCCGACAGCAACTTACGAATACCAATGGAGTACGAGTGATACAGGTAGTAGTTTGACTAACCTAGGAGAAGGCGAATATCAAGTAACCATTATAGATCCAGCTAATCCTGATTGCCCAGGTTTTCAAACAGTAGTTATCGCAGAAGAAAATTCTTTTGTAGCTACTGTTAGTATTGTTGAGCCAAACTGTGGTGAAGCAAACGGATCAGCTACGATCACAACCAACGGTACAGGACCTTTTACCTACTCTTGGGCTAGTGGAACAAATACCTTAGATAATATCTCTTCAGGGAACTACACAGTTTTAGTTACTGACTTAGCGACGGGTTGTTCTGATAATCTTACCTTTTCAGTAAATGACGATGTGACTCCTGTCGAAATTATTATTGATCCAACGGAGACGCTTGTTTCTTGTCCTGGCCAAAATGATGGGACTGTTACCTTTACAGTAAATCCACCAAGTACTACCGTTATTGTTGATGCAGTAACTGGAGCGGAACAAACAAACGGAAGTTTATCTCCTGGTTCATATTGTATTCAAGCGGTTAATGCAGATGACTGTCTTGCTGGATCAGCATGTTTTGAAGTTCTAGAACCAGCTCAATTAGATGTTGATATTAATACTTCGGATGTTTCATGTCTTGGAATGGGAAGCATCGGCTTAGTGAATTTAACTGGAGGTGTAGCACCTTATACAGTTGATTGGAGCCCGTCAGGAATTGACTTATCTGCCTTAGATGCTGGAAATTATTCCTTCACTTTAACAGACGCAAATGGTTGCTCAATTTCTGAAGTCGTAACCATTAATGCTGACGTATCCGAACTTACGATTAACTTGAATACAACTGAAGCAGATTGTT
>CALGLS010000089.1 GCA_937959375.1 uncultured Saprospiraceae bacterium | reverse complement strand
CCAGTGAATATGCCCGAGCAATTAAAGAAAGTTGGTGCCTCGGTTACCGTTCTTGTTACGGAGGTAGAAGATGATTTTTCAATGGTGATGTGGGGAGAAGCCGTTCGGATTGTTGGTTTTCATACCTTAGGATAATAGCATGTATTTCCTTTTGTGAAAGGAGTGTATAATAAACCAAGTTGGAGTCATATACTTTACCACATCTCAGCCACAGACAAATAGGTTTCCGCCATTAGTGAAAATTGCTGAAAAGTAAAACTACAGGAGCAGCCATAATGGTTCATGAAATTACCAACATCAGGTTCGTAAAATTGACCGTTTGCATCAATCTTATCGCTAATAAAAGTACACTCGCTAGTATACTTGTGGTCGTCGCCATTATTAAAGTAAGGATCTGCAGGAGTGTCGCAAAGTAGATCACCTTCCGTTTCACAATTACTGCCGTCTACCAATTCACTTCCATTTCCAAGATAAGTATCAAGCAGGCCAAAATAATGACCAAATTCATGTGGTAAGGTGCCATTGCCTTCAACACAATTTTTGGAAATTACAATTCCTCCTCGATCAACTATTGTAATACCTTCCTGAGTCGCAAAGCCACAACTCTCTCTGAATAAAGTCCCCGTACCTGATACATAAAATACATTGATCCGATTTTTTTGATGATACTTAATTTGCATTTCATCCCAATCATCACCAGTTATTCCATTGTCTACCTCATCGTATTGAAAATTATCAATGTATCGGAATTCACAAATTTCAAAACTTACACAAATCGGTGCAAAGGCTTGATTTAAACCCGGTATTGCTGCACTAATTTCATTCTCCATAATTTCTTCGTTCATAAAGGTATCTCTAACAATGTGAGCTACAATAGTAAATTTTTTATCGAGACATGGAAGCGACTCTTGCTTTGTCAACAAACCTTGTCCGTAAACTGGCAGACTAAAAAACAATAGAATAGTACAGAGAATATGGAAAATCTTGTTCATATTTACACAGCTTAGATTGTGAGATGTTTTTTGTTTAATCGCAACTTCCGAAGTTTTCAAAACAACTTCTTATAATAAAGCTAAAGAATTAAAATCGTAAAGCCATGAATAAAACGAACACTTTACTAGCGCTTGCTTGTCTTTTCTCTATTTTTTCTTTTGACTTGTTGGCACAAACAGCAAACCAAACAGCGGGTTGTTCACCTTTGGAAGTTCAATTTTTTGCACCAAGTGGATCTAGTAGCTACTTTTGGGATTTTCAAGATAGTGCAACCTCATCACTAGAAGATCCATTGAACACATTTGTTGATCCTGGAACTTACGAAGTTGAATTTCGAGAAACCGTTGGCGGTCCCATCATTGGAACCATTACGATTACCGTATTCCCAACTCCAGTGTTAGAATTAGCAGCTACGCCAGTTATCGGTTGTACACCTTTAGATGTGAATTTTTTAGGTTCAGCAACTGTTGACCCTGGAATTACGATTAATGATTACCAATGGGTATTTGGAGATGGAGGTGTAACTAGTGGAACAATAAGTCCTACACATACCTATACCGAAGAAGGACTTTTTACAATATCCATCAATCTTCAAACGAATTATGAAAGTTGTAACCTAACGGAAATATTTCCAGATGTAGTTACAGCATCTGCAGTGACTGGACTTGAATTTACAACTGATCCTGCTCCAGCGACTTCATGCACTGCTCCCTTACTTGTTTCGGTTGATAATATTACGACTGACAATGACCCACTTACTTGGAGTTGGAATTTTGGAAATGGAACGACGTCCTCAGAAGAAAATCCGGGGCCAGAAACTTACACGGCAGATGGAAGCTATGAAATTGAACTTATCGCGACAGATGCCATTGGTTGTACTGCCTCTTTCTCTCACGATGTTTTTATCGGTTCACCACAAGCGAGTTTTATATTGCCTGATACCATTTGTATTAATAGTTTTTACGACATGGTTAATACCTCTGATCCGGGATCTTATCTTTGGAATTTTGGTTCCAACCAAATCCCTCAGGTGACTACCGCGGCAAATCCAGATAGTATTTTTTTCCCAGTTGAAGGATTCCAAAATATAACACTTATCGTTTCATCTGATGGATGTATTGGTGATACAACTCGCTCTGTTTATGTAGAAGAACCAGATGCTACTTTTGAAGCTGATCCGATCGTTACTTGTGTTGAGCCATTGGTTGTAACATTTGACCCCGTTTCGGATTTAGGCGTCAATTGGGAATGGGATTTTGGCTATGGTCCTGGGCAGGAAGGGATTGAAAATCCTGTCAATGAATTTTACCATGATGATGTCAATATTTATTCAAAAAATGGGGGAGTGGTTTTTACTACATGGCTAACAATTACCAATGCATCAGGTTGTACCGCTACATGGGCTAGCCAAGTTGCCATAGATGAACCGAATGCTTTATTCGTTCCAGATGTTGTAAGTGGATGCGCACCATTAACGGTAGAATTTACGGATGATTGTCATCAAGGGCAAGCGCCGATTGTTCAATGGGATTGGGATTATGGAGATGGGCAAACCGCCAGTTTTACGAATGACGATACGCACACGCATACCTTTATTAATCCTGGGACTTATGAAGTTCAACTGAGCATTATTAATGAGCTCGATTGTAGAGACACCTCCTATTTGATGATCATCGAAGTAGGTGATTCCATCGCTATTGATTTTGAAGTAGACGCTACGGAAATTTGTCCGGGAGACTCCGTTCACTTTACCAATCTAACCGTACCTGACAATGTAGATGCTTGGCATTTTACAACAGATAACAATCGTTCGTTTCATTGTTTTGATGAACCAGATTTAACTTGGGCATTTGTTCAAGAAACTGGCCCAATGGACGTAAGTCTTACGGTTGAATATAATGGTTGTTATAGTACCTTAACCCAAGAAGATTTAATCACTGTAAAAGGTCCGATTGCTCAATTTCATTATCTGATGGATTGTGCGAATCCCTATGAATACATCTTCACAGATGAAAGCATGGAGTCTACAGGCGTCCTTTGGGATTTTGGAGATGGGAATACCAGCACCGTTTCTAATCCAATACATACTTACACTTCAACTGGCGATTATTGGGTGAAGCTGACTGCTGAAAATGCAATAAGTGGTTGTCCACCTTCTGTTGACTCTATGCAGGTTTTTGTTAGAGAAATACAAGCTGCCTTTTTTGGAGATACCTTGTTATGTTCTAATCTTCCATATGAGTATGATGCAAGTGCCTCTGTTGATGTTGAGGCAGAATGTTGGCGAGGATATACTTGGTATACGACATTTAATCGTCCGCTGACTTATGAAGTTAGTGATGTCAATTTCTTACCTACAATGATATCACCTGGAGAACACAATATTACTTTAGTGACTCGTGATATAAATGGCTGTAAAGATACCGCCAGTCTTGATATTAAGGTTTTTGATGTGCTTCAAGATTTTGCTGTTACAGATACATTGATCTGTTTGCCAGCTGATGTAGGCTTCACGGATTTATCTCTGAGTGACACAACAATTGTATCATGGGAATGGAATTTTGATGATGGTAATAGCTCTTTCGAGCAAAACCCGAACCATACTTTTGAACCTGCAATAGGTGCTGATACTTTTAGTGTTGCGCTTACGGTGACGGATGCAATTGGTTGTGAATTTGAGTACGAAAAAGACCTGCTTGTTTATCGACCACTCAGCTTTATTCTCTCTGAACCAATTCCAACTATTTGTGTAGGAGAGCCTATTCAATTGTCTGGAACCGATTTTATTTTAGGAGGTTCTAATTTAGAGTTTGCCTGGGATTTTGATAATGGAACAAGCGCAACTGGACAAGTGAATACCACTTCTTACGACATGGCTGGAAGCTATCAAGTGCAAATGTATTTTGAAGAAATCGGATCGGGTTGCAGTGATTCTACCTTCTTAAATATTCAAGTTCAAGATTATCCAGAAGCGGCATTCTCTTCTAACTTTGATACGATGGGTGTTTTGTGTGCGCCACAAAATGCTTTGTTTGTTGATGAGAGTACATCTGCCTATCCTTTAGATTATTACTGGGATTTTGGGAATGGACAAACTTCTTTAGTTGAAGATCCCGGAGCAAGTTTTGATAAAGGAGTTTTTGAAGTCCAACTATTAGTGACTACGCCGTTTGGATGTAGTGATTCGATCAGTTCGACTTATACTTTGGTGGGACCAGAAGGTGATTTTGTATTGGCACCAGATATGATTTGTTTAGGAGAGTCCGTGACATTTACCTTGTTGGATACGGCTGATATAAGTTCCTTTAGTTGGGACTTTGGAGATGGCTCAGGCCTTGATGATGTGAATCCGATTACACATCAATATAATTTCGTTCCGCCATCTGGACAAACGGTTGCAACATTAGTTTTACGAAGTACGGATGATGCCTGCATTTTTGCCATAGAGCAAGATTTATTTATACATGAAATTTATGCCGACTTTTTGGCCAACAACGGAATTGACACCACTGCTTGTATTGACGAAACTGTTCTGTTTATGAACAACTCTGAAGGTGAAGATACTTATGTTTGGAACTTTGGCGATGGTGCAAATTCTTTTGATGAAAACCCAATGAATATCTTTACTGAACCGGGTGTGTACGATGTATCCTTAACAGTTTCGAGTACCGATTTTGGGTGTTCAGATGAGATTGTAAAACCCATTGCGGTATATGGGATCCCAATCCCCGTAGCTATTGGTGATACGATTTGTGAAGGAGATGAAGCTATTCTAAGCATTATCAATCCGGCAGAAGGTTCAAGCTATACTTGGACTCCTGGCAATTTAATCAACAGTAATGATACGCCCACACCTACGACTTCAAACTTGTCAGAAGACACAAATTTTACGGTCACCGAGTTGGATGAAAATGGTTGTGAAAACAGTACAGAAACCGATGTCGTCGTTATCCCTGCTTATCCATCTTTAGAATTTGAAGATGTAATTTGTGAAGACGGAGAAGCCTTACTTCCTTTTGTTCCCAGTTCAGATTACAGCTTCGAGTGGTCACCACCTCTAGCAGATTGTGATACCTGCACCGTCATCGTGATCGACAATGTAAATGAAAGTGTGACCTATACCTTGACCGCCACAGATATTTATGGATTAGGTTGTGATCTTTCCATTTCTACCTACGACCTTGAAGTGATTTTTACCTCCGTTGAAATACCAAACGCATTTACACCAGACGGAGATGGTATCAATGATTATTTCAATCCCATTATTTCTGAAACTTTAAACTACGAAGATGTTGTCCTAGAGTTTAAAATTTGGAATCGGTTCGGCGAATTAATTTACGACAACAATGAACCGGGAACCGGCTGGAATGGAACTTACAAAGGAAAACCAGCGCCAAGTGATGTTTATATTTTCACCGTTAAGTTAGCTACGGATGATTGTAACTTGGGCGAGAAGGTTGGGGATATTAGTTTGATTCGGTAGGTAATTTTTACTACCTTACCACAAAACAAAAACATGCCAGCACATCACTTCAAAATAGGAGCACTAAACTTAATATCTCTACAAGACAATGCACAAACTGTCGATATCCGCCAAGAGCTAGGGCAAGTTCCGGAAACGGAGCTACTCGCAGCTATGCAGTCTCATGGTTACAAAGACTTCAATACTAAAATTGGGTTCAATATCTTATTTGTGCAAACTCCCGATCACAAAGTTTTAATTGACTGTGGCACAGGAATGAATGATCTTTTAGAAAGTATGTCTGAGGCAAAAATAAACCCAGCCGAAATTGACTACCTTATCATCACACATAGCGACTTTGATCACATTGGTGGGATTGATGATTTTCCAAATGCAAAAATAATTTTTCCAAAACCTGCTTACGACCTTTGGACCAATGACATGATCAGAAAAACAATGATTGAAAATTTTAAAGCAGTTTTCTTAAAGTTTTTAGATCCTGATTTTGTAGCAAGAGGTGCTGCTTATCGCGAAGATTATGGTGCTAATAAATTGCCAAGTTTAAATCAACGGATTCAATTAGTAGTGGAAGACGAAGAATTTTTGCCTGGTTTTAAAATGGTATTTACACCGGGCCATCGTCCTGATCATTTTGCGCTTGAGATTGCATCAGAAGGGGAGACGCTCATCCATATTGCTGATGGTTACCGACATGTGATTCAGGTAGATCATCCGGATTGGTATTCGCGTTTCGATTCCTATCCAGAGCAGATGGCGGAAAGTTTAGTTTTGATAAATGATCGGATAAAGGAGAAAAATGCGCTAGTGTTTGGTTCTCATTTTACTTATCCTGGCTTGGCTCGATTTGATGATGACAAGCTTGTTTTTTTATTTTGAACTACAAAAGGATCAAGAGGACCTGTCGGGCAGGACTGTTAAGTTCTGCTGAAATTTGCTGACGACAGTCCTGAGTCAAAATCAAAATCAAAATTTCGCTCAGTACGCGGGTATTAATTAGCTAAATCAACTAATTTTTAATACGAATCTTAGTTAATGTTAGAACTTAACAAACCTGCCTGTCAGGCTGGCGCCTTCTTGCCAGACGCGAACAAAAGCCCGTGATTGTAAGAACAATAAAGCGAAAGTACGTTTAAGCTTTTGTGTTCTTTTGATCCTTTTGTGGTTTAAACACACTAATCTAACAACTAGTTTGAGACCTAGTAGAGTCAGTATCTTTAAGTATTGTTAAATTGTTTTGTGGTTCAATCAAACTACCGATTAGTCCACTTAGAATCCTTAGTAGTTACCGGCACACGAAGTTGTTCCTTAGCTTTCAAATACCAATCTATCGCCACCTGAGCAGCCACTTTAGCCTCAGCATCCTGACCTTTTTTCAATTCCTCCGGCGAATAAAATTTCTTCACAAAGTGCGTGTCAAAATTACCACTTGTAAAAGCCTCATGCTCCATCACAAAGCGACCAAAAGGAAGCGTTGTTTGAATGCCCTTAATTTTGTAATCAGCAATTGCAACGATCATGCGTTGGATCGCTTGTTCCCGATTGTCGCCATAAGTCACCAGTTTAGCAATCATCGGATCATAGTAAATTGGAATCTCCATTCCCTCTTCATAACCATCGTCCACCCGAATACCTTCGCCACTTGGTACTTTGTAAACTTCCAACGTTCCTGTAGAAGGTAAGAAATCGTTGAGTGAATCCTCCGCATAAACACGAAGTTCCATCGCATGTCCTTTTATTGTTAGATCTTCTTGTTTGAAAGCTAGTTTTTCGCCACGAGCGACCAATATTTGCTGCTCCACTAAGTCAACGCCAGTGATGAGCTCGGTCACAGGATGTTCAACTTGTAGACGGGTATTCATTTCGAGGAAGTAGTAATTATTGTCAGCATCCATCAAGAACTCAACTGTTCCAGCACCAACGTAGTCGCAAGAAAGCGCAACCTTTACCGCGTCTGCTCCCATAGCTGCACGCAATTCAGGACTTAACAAACATGATGGCGCTTCTTCTACAACTTTTTGATGGCGACGTTGAACACTACATTCCCGTTCAAAAAGGTGAACAACATTTCCATGTGTATCTGCCAAAACCTGTACTTCAATGTGTCGAGGACCAGCAACATATTTCTCAATAAAAACAGAACCATCACCAAAAGAGTTGATCGCTTCACTAACGGCACGATCCATCTGTGATTCAAAGTCCGCTGCTTTTTCTACAATCCGCATTCCTTTCCCACCACCACCTGCAGAAGCTTTAATCAAAATCGGAAAACCAATTCCTTCTGCTATTTTTTTTGCTTCAACTATATCTTCAATGGCCGTGTCCGTTCCCGGAACCATTGGAATGTTATATTTTTTTACGGCATCTTTCGCCGCCAACTTAGAACCCATCACAACAATGGCCTTAGAAGGTGGCCCAATGAAGGTAATACCAGCGGCCTCTGCCATCTCTGCAAATTCTGCATTCTCACTCAAGAATCCATAGCCAGGATGAATACCTTCAGCCCCAGTTGATTTCGCAGCTTCGATAATCTTATCCATTTTTAGATAAGATTCGCTAGAAGGTGCAGGTCCTAGTAAAACCGCCTCATCTGCAAACTTTACGTGTGGCGCATTCCGATCCGCTTCTGAGTAAACAGCGACCGTTTTGATACCCATTTTTCGGGCAGAACGCATGACGCGCAAAGCGATTTCTCCTCTATTTGCTATAAGTATTTTCTTCATTATCTTGACTGATTGCTTAGCAGTTCACCAAAATTGGTTTTGCATCAAAAATGACTATCTGCTTAGTTTATTTAATAGATCGTTTAGCTCTTGGCCAATCGAGGGCCCAAATTTACAATTTTCAAACTGATTCACCCAACGAATGCCTTGAATGCTGTTGCTTAAAAACACAGATTTTGCTTTGTGTAAGTCCTGTAAACGCAACTTATCTTCCTTTACTTTGATTCCAACTTGCTTTGCTTTGTCAATAATTACTGATCTAATTACACCTCCAATGACACCTTCTGTCAGTTTGGGCGTCTTTAATGTACGGCCAGTCCAGAGAAAAATATTGCTACTATTGGCCTCTGCTATTCTACCGTGTTGATTTAAGAGTAGAATATCATCAAACTTGCGTTTTTTGCGTTCTTGTGCCGCTAGAATGTAGGGGAGTGCATTAATGGTTTTGAGGGTAGATAGTTGATTGCAAGGAAGTTGGATGCTTTTGGCCAGACCAAGATGAATGCCTTTTTGGTTAAACCTAAATTGAGAATCATTCAATGGTTTGGCTTCTATGAGATAGTTGAGCGTGTTTTGACTTGGCAAGTAAAGTCCACCATCTTGACGAAAAACGGTTACACGAACCCTTGCGTGCGCTTTGTTCGTAAGTTTGAGTATTTCTGATTTGAAAAAGGCGAGATTGAATCCTTTTGGCGCTTTTAGCGAAAGCACTTTCATGCCGTTTTTCAATCGTTTGAAATGTCTATTGACAAAAGGGATATTGCCGTCGATGACGCGGAGGGTTTCGAAGAGTCCGTCCCCGTATTTTAAACCTCGGTTGTTGGCACCTATGATTAGGCTGTCTGCCGAAATTATTTTGCCATTATAGTTGATGGAATTCATTCCTGCAAAGGTAAAATTTATTCGTAAATAAGCAGGTATTCAATTTAAACTATATAATAATTTCTGCGTCTTTTAAATTTATTCTTCTCCAATTTCCTGTGGCAATAGCTACGGCTATTACCTTGAAAATTGGCTCGTCTAAATCTAAAATACATCAGAACTTATCCTAAAAATAAATTTGACTACCTGCTTAAATTAGCACATGCAATTACTTCTTAAATAACTTCAGCACTTAGGACTATGTGGTCTATTTGCCCATATGGTAAAATCGTAGTAGGAAGTGGGCATGCTCAAAAGTGACAAAAATCGCATGCATTATTAGGCAACCTCACACTTAATTTATGAAAATCAAAAAAATACAATACATACTTTTTAGTCTATTCGCGATTATAAATTTTGGCTATAGCCAAATCGCTCTAGATAGTTTACAACTAAATGAGATCAGTAAAATCATTGATCCACGTGACGGTACTTCATATGAAGTAATTCGAATTGAAGATCGAATTTGGTTTAGAGATAACTTAAAGTTTAAAACTAAAAATTCTCATTGCCCCAATTCCAAAAAGAATAGAAAGGATTGTAAAGAAGGAAATTACTATGCTTATACTGATTTGAAAAATCTTTGTCCTGACGGTTGGCGTGTTTCTACCTTGGAAGATTGGCGGGTTTATTTTGATTACCGAACTGAGTTAATGTCTGTCGATAAAGATTCGATTACTAAAGACACTTTGTTACAGAAGGTGAACAAATTCAATGAAAAGTATTTTGTGAATTCGAGAGATACGATCAGTTTGTTTGATCTGCGAGTAAACTACATTCGAGTAGAAGATCATAGTAAGAAGGTTGCTATGTTTGATCCAAATAATCCCTTGCAATTAAGTCCTTTGGGATGGATACAAGGGAGGCGAAAACATAAGCGAGGAACGATTACTTTTTGGGGAATGCATGAGACTTCTAAAGACCCTCGTTTTCATTTGCACATCGGAAAATCAGCTTATGTGGAGCATACGCATGCGCATCATATTGATGATAAACGACGACGGCGAAGGAAGTTTATGGCTCGTTGTGTTCAGGATGTTGTCCGCTGAGGTGACTTGAAGCCAGACACAGATAAATCGGATTCAAACAGATGTGGGACGGATTTTTTGTTTATTTATTAGTGTTTTTTATCTCCAATAATTCCTAATGCAATTCACGCCACACTAAAAAAAATCTGTCCCTAATCCGCTTAATCCGTCCCTCATCGGTGTCTAATCAAAACCCTAGACCTGTCTACAGGTCCTTCCTAATCCCTAACTAACCGCCTCATCTTCCAACTTAAGAATCCGAGAAGTATAATCCCGAACCTCACCACAATAAGCTCCATCTTCAATCAAAGAACGACCATAACTTGGAATCATCTCTTTCAATTTTGCCAACCAATCATTCGATTTCATCTCCTCCGGAAAGCAAGTGTCCAAGACATCTAACATGATAGAAACAGAAGTAGAAGCTCCCGGTGAAGCACCTAGTAAGGCTGCTAAGGTTTTGTCTTTATTAGTTACGATCTCTGTTCCAAATTTAAGTACACCACCTTTCTCAGCATCTTTTTTTATGATTTGCACACGTTGCCCAGCAGTCACTAATTCCCAATCTTCGAAAACAGCTTCTGGATAATACGACTTTAAAAATGCAAAGCGATCCTCTGGTGACTGAACCACTTGCCCAATCAGATATTTGGTCAACGAAAAGTTTTGCATGCCAGCAGAAAGCATTGGCCAAATGTTATGTGCCTCAATGGATGAAAGTAAGTCCATGTAAGAACCTTGTTTTAAAAATTTGGTCGAGAAACCAGCATAAGGTCCAAACAATAAAGAACGTTCACCATCCAACATGCGCGTATCCAAGTGTGGAACCGACATAGGAGGGGAGCCATAAGCCGCTTTTCCATAAACTTTCGCCTCGTGTTGTAATACCACATCCGGATTCAAACATCTCAAAAATTGTCCACTCACCGGAAATCCACCAAAACCACGTCCCTCAGGAATATCTGATTTTTCCAATAATTTTAAAGCACCTCCACCAGCACCGATAAAGACAAATTGGCTAAAAATAATCTTGTCTTCATCTGTGTTAAGATCTTCCAACTCAACTTTCCAAAGTCCATTCTTCTCTTCTACAATATCGTTTACCTGATGCCCAAGGTGTACTTCTACACCGTCACAAGTTTTTAGGTAATCGATCATAGAGCGAGTGATCGCTCCAAAATTCACATCGGTTCCAATGGCCATTTTAGTCACCGCAATTTTTTCATTGGGATCACGGCCTTTCATCATTAAAGGAATCCAGTCAGCGATCTCATCATGCGATTCTGAATACAGCATGTCGTCAAACATTCCATATTGCGTCAAAGCATTAAATCTTTTTTTCAAAAACGACATATTCTCTTCACCCCATACAAAACTCATGTGATCAATGTCATTGATAAATGGCGTTTCTGCTTTGATCATTTTTTGATTGCTGAGGTATGCCCAAAGTTGCTTGGAAACTTCAAAAGCTTCGCTTATTTTCAATGCCTTTGAAATGTCGACTGAGCCATCTTCTTTGAGTGGCGTATAGTTGAGTTCACAAAAGGCAGAATGTCCAGTTCCAGCGTTGTTCCATGCTGCTGAACTTTCAGCACCGACCTTGTCCAATCGTTCGAAGATGGTAATGGTAGCATCAGGTTTGAGTTGCTTAAGTAAAACGCCAAGTGTAGCAGACATAATACCTGCACCTATGAGTGTAAAATCGCTTGTTTTTTGCATTTTTATAAATTCTGTTGAACGATGAACTTTAGATGAATTCCTTTTGGAAAAGAAACGTGCGATATTAAGGTAATATTTATAATTGACCAAAAGAAATAGAAGAAAACAGGGAATACATTTGAGGATACGGTTTTTGGACTTTTGTGTTTCCTTATGTGGTTTATGTAATTTAAAATACGCGATTGAAAATTTTAACTTAGGTATGATCGCTGTTTTTAAACAACTTCATTATTTGTTTTCCATAATGTGTCTCTAATTCGTACCTTTCCAAAAATAAAAATCATATGAAGCAACTGAAATCATTTCTAATTCCAATTCTATTCTTCCTAAGTCTTAACGTGAACTGTCAAAG
>CALGLS010000088.1 GCA_937959375.1 uncultured Saprospiraceae bacterium | reverse complement strand
AGTTATAGTTTAATCACTGAGTCTTTTAGCCCTACTTTTCTCAATTTTTAAGCTACAGCCAAAAGGATGAAGCCTAAAAATTAGTCAATTAGAACTAAAATTCTTCACTGATTAATGTAAACCCAATTTTGTCCAAGCACTTAAGTAATGTGCAGAATTAAATTTACTATTAGCTTGAGCGCCTTTTAAATTTTTACTTTACCTTTTTTCTACGGCAATAGCTAGGCTATTACCTTGAAAAAAGGTTCGTCTAAATTCAAAATCCATCTCAATCTAATGTAAACCCAATTTCCGTACATTACTTACCACTCTAACATTATAGAGTATAAAAAAAATAACTGCGCAATACAAGAAAAAACATACGTTATTTGCGGCAAATGTAATAAAAAAAAACATAGAAGCAAACCTTTGTTTTCAATCAATGTAAAGCTTAAGACAGCTTCGAAAATCAGGAACTTGAAAATTCAAGCATATTATTTACAATAAACTGATAGTCAAACTATTAAAACAGCACATTTTACTAATACACCATAAAAAATATGCCATGTTTTTGATTCTCTAAAAGATACGCTTATCCTTGAGATCATTATGGTAATGAAAAAAGAGCACATCTCCATAGAGATACGCTCTTTTTTATAATTTATTATGTAGAAGTCAATTTAGAGGATTAGCATAGCATCTCCATAGCTGAAAAAGCGATACTTCTCTTTGATGGCTTGCTGATATGCTTCTTTCATCAAGTCCTGACCTCCAAAGGCATTTACCATAATGTACAAACTTGACTTAGGTAAGTGAAAATTGGTGATCATGCTGGTAGCAATGCTAAATTCGTATGGTGGATAGATAAACTTATTAGTCCATCCTTCAGCAGGCTTTAATATATCATCCGCTGAAACGGCAGATTCAATTGAACGCATTGAAGTGGTTCCTACGGCACAAACTTGTTTTTTAGTCTTCAATGCTTTATTAACCTTGTCAGATGCATCTTGGAGGATACGGAAATACTCAGCGTCCATCTTGTGCTTTGACAAATCTTCAACATCTATACTTCTAAAGGTACCTAATCCAACGTGTAAGGTAAGTTCTGCAAACTCGATCCCCTTTATTTCTAATCGCTTCATTAGCTCACGGCTAAAGTGCAAACCAGCAGTAGGAGCAGCTACAGCACCCAATTCTTTGGCGTAGATCGTTTGGTAACGTTCACGGTCAATCTCCTCAGAATTACGTTTGATGTATTTTGGTAGTGGCGTATTTCCTAGAATACTTAGTTCTTTTTGGAATTCGTCATCCGTTCCTTCATATAAGAAACGGATCGTTCTACCTCTAGATGTGGTATTGTCTACCACTTCTGCGATTAACACGTCATTATCGTCTTTGTCGCTGAAGTAGAGCTTATTACCAACTCTTATTTTTCTTGCAGGATCTACTAATACGTCCCATAGACGTACTTCGTTGTTTAGCTCACGAAGTAGGAAAACCTCGATGCTAGCGCCTGTTTTTTCCTTGCGGCCATATAATCGAGCTGGAAATACCTTAGTATTATTGAAAATCATAGCGTCTCCATCGTCAAAATACTCGAGCATGTCTTTGAAGACTTTGTGTTCAATTTTTCCTGTTTCTCTGTGAATAACCATTAGTCTGGACTCATCACGTCGCTCAGTTGGATACTCAGCAATAAGTTCTTCAGGAAGTTCAAAATTAAATTGAGATAGTTTGGTACGCATAGTAAACTTAAATATTTTGGTTCAGTGTTTAATCGCAGATTAGATAGTACACTAAAAAAAGGGACTTTACAAGTTTCACCGCCCTTTAACGATTAAAAAAGAATTAGATTTCTGATTTTAGCGGGCAAAGATAACAATTTGGTGGAGTAAAAAGTATTTTTCATCGACTCGATTAGGTGGCTTTTGCTGAATTGTGTAGCTTCGAATCGTGGTAACATTAATAAAAGTCATAAAAGAAAGCATCAGACAGGCTTTTCAGCAATTAATAGGTAATAAGCTGAGGAGCTTTCTATCTCTTTTGGGGATCAGTATCGGTATATTCTGCATTGTTGGAGTACAGGCGGCTGTAGATTCTCTGAAAGATAATATCATGGCAGATCTTAAATCATTGGGTTCTGATGTGGTTTATGTCTCAAAATTCAGTTGGATGGAAGATCCACACGCTGATTTTTTAAAGCTGCTTCGCCGACCTAATATAAGTTTTGAAGATTATAAGATCATCAATAAAAAAGTGAAAAACTGTAGAGTTGCTTCCTTCGGAGTAGATATGGGGAAGAAAACCATCAAATACAAATCGAATAGCGTAGAAAGGGCAGGGGCAACTTGTGCTACTTTTGAGTATGCAGAAATGTATGATTTAAAATTTGAGAAAGGTCGATACTTTTCTCAAGCAGAATATCATTATGGGGCCAATAAAGTCATTCTTGGACATACGGTAGCAGATGAATTGTTTGGTTCTGTTGAGCCACTTGGCAAAACGATCAAAGCAATGGGACGAAAGTTAGAGGTCATCGGTGTGCTAGAAAAATCAGGAGAGAGTATCCTCAATTTTATGGATTTTGACGATATCGTTTTGATTTCCTACGAACTGGGGCGAAAAACGGCCAACTTGAAAACAAATAACGCTTTTGGAAATTCTTTCCTAGGGGTGAGGCCCAAAGAAGGAGTGACCGTTCCAGAATTAAAAGATGACCTTACCGGAGCTCTACGATCTCACCGCCGCTTGCGACCTAAAGAAGAAAATAACTTTGCCATGAACGAGGTCTCCATCATGGCGGATGCCTTCAGTTCTATTTTTGATGTTTTAAATCTACTTGGTCTGATTATCGGCGGATTTGCCGTTTTGGTTGGGGCTTTTAGTGTAGCTAATATTATGTTTGTTTCTGTAAAAGAACGAACCAGTATCATTGGTGTAAAAAAGGCATTAGGGGCTAAACGCTATATTATCTTAATGGAATTTCTAATAGAAGCGACCATCTTATGTGTGATTGGAGGGATGATAGGCCTGCTCATGGTTTATGGTTTACTTGCGCTGTTGGCTTCATTCGATTCTACAGGTTTTACCATTTTTCTTTCACCTAATAATGTAATTTACGGATTGCTGTGGGCGATAGGTATTGGTTTGGTGTCGGGTATTCTTCCTGCCATGCAAGCATCTGCTATGGACCCCGTAGAAGCTATGCGACATTAATGATTATCAACGATTTAAAAGAGAGTAATCCTTTTTGGTAATAGCCAAAATATGTGCAATATTAATACGCTCTACATCTGATAACAAATCGACTACATTTTTTTGACTTGGCGTGTACCAATGCATTGTTGAAAAGTAAGTAGACCAACTTTCGTCGGGAAAAATAAAACCATAACTGGCGTAAATTTCATTACACATCAATTCCAAATCATCAAGTTTCATCAACAAGAGTTCTTCATTTGAGATAATGCGATTCGCTGCTTGAGGATAGCTGCGATTTTCGTAAGTTATATTATTTCTTGATAGTTGTTGAAACTGTTTGTCCGTACCAATCTTATAATATTCAAACTCTGTGTATTCAATAAATATTTTCTCTTGCACGACCTCACGTTCAGGAATTGGACAGTATCCAGATTTCGAGTATACATCTTGTTTTTGAATATAATGATCGGCATGTTTGAAATGATTTTTGACAAAAAAGTCAATATACTCTACTTCAATGATGTCAGTACCAACAAGGTTAATCGAGAGTGTGCCATCAAAGGAAATATCCTTTAATTTGAGTTGATCTACGATAGCTCCTTGATCACCAAAGTTGGCTAAAAACATACGGCTATTTTCCGTTGTTTCCGTTTGCCGAAATTCATAAAAAATCAAATGAGTACCATTTTGAGGACTGATGTATTGTAGACTCAGATTGTGATTTTCAAATTGTTCCGTTTGTGGAAAATACTGTTTGGCTTCAAGCCACAAATTAGTATCCTTACTGCTGATGGAACTGAGCTCAGTAAGTTGATAAATAAACTGTAAAAACTTCAGCTTATCCTTCTCTGACTCTTTTGAAAGTGTTTTAGAAATGATGCCTTCTGATGTAATAAGGGATACTTTTTTTGCAAAATAATCTGGCTGATCGTTCTTGTCGGAGCGTAAGAAGGTATGCCCATATAAGCAACAAGCGATGGCGACAATAAATAATCCGGTAAATATCTTAGAAAACATATGCCAGTATTTTAAGAATCTTATTAATATTAACCCCTATAACCATACCAAGTCAGTGGTTTTTTACTACAAATAGCAAACTTTAACAATGTATATTCGGCTAATTGATAATATATTGTCATTTTTTTAATGAAGTTGTTCGAAGTTATCGCCTAAAATTTTACGCACATGAAAAAAATATCTTCCTACCTATTACTGGGTTTTGCCCTTCTTTTTATTGGCTGTGAATCAGATTCAGTCGAGAAGGCTGTGCAGGAGCAAGAAACGATGAGCCAGTTGAGCCCTGATGAGCGTTATGGTGAATTATTTGAAATGGTGCAGATGGGTGGTGTTTTTCCTGATTCCAAAACGTTTGTGGACTGTACACCTAAAAAGACAACTCAGGAGATTTTGACAGATTTTGAAAAAGAGCGTGCAGTCGTTGGATTTGACATAAAAGATTTTGTCACTAGAAACTTTGACCCACCTCATCAATTCGCCTCTGGTTTTAAGAGCGATACTTCTCGATCAATCAAGGAACACATCAATGCGCTTTGGCCAGTTTTGACGAGAGAAGCAGATGCTAAAACTGTTGGGACATTACTGCCACTTCCAAAATCTTATATAGTACCAGGTGGCCGTTTTGGAGAGGTTTACTATTGGGATTCTTATTTTACAATTTTGGGTTTGCAGTCAGCTGGAGAATGGGAAATGATTGAAAATATGGCCGATAATTTTTCAGCGCTTATCGATGAAGTAGGGTTTGTTCCAAATGGAAATCGAACCTATTATTTGGGGCGATCACAACCGCCATTTTATGCTCTAATTGTGGGTGTTTTGAGAGAGAAGAAAGGAGATGCTGTTTTGAAAAAATATCTACCTTATTTGCGAAAGGAATATGATTTTTGGATGGAAGGTATGACAAAATTATCGGCTGAGAATCCAGTGCATCGTCGTATCGTTCGTATGAAAGATGGAAGTATTCTTAATCGTTATTGGGATGATCGTCCAGAAGCTCGTCCGGAATCGTATCGCGAAGATGTAGAGTTGGCTAAAGAATTAAAAGCACCAAAGGAAGTGACCTATCGCCACATTCGCGCTGGAGCCGAATCTGGTTGGGATTTTTCCAGTCGATGGTTTCGGGATCAGCAATATTTAAAATCTATTCATACCACTGATATTATCCCCGTTGATTTAAATGCGCTGCTCTATAATTTAGAACAAACCTTGTCAGAGGCTTATGCCGTTGCCGGAAATGAAGATGAGTCCAACTTGTTTGCACAAAAAATGACGAATCGTAAAAATGCCTTAATGAATTTTTGTTGGAACAAAAAGGAAGCTTTTTTTATGGATTATGACTGGGTGGCAAGAAACAATACAGAAGTACTTTCGCTAGCAGGGATGTATCCTTTGTTTTTTTCAATGGCAGATACAGCACTTGCCGTTCAAGTGGCATCTAAAATAGAAAAAGATTTCCTAAAACCAGGAGGAGTTGTGTCAACACTCAACGAAACAGGTCAGCAATGGGATGCTCCCAACGGTTGGGCGCCGCTGCAATGGATGACCATAAAAGGACTTAGGAATTATGGCCAAAATACGCTGGCAGAAATCATTTCTGATCGTTGGATAAAATTAAATATCAAAGTGTATGAAAATACCGGAAAAATGGTAGAAAAATACAACGTAATGGACATGGGACTCGAAGCTGGTGGAGGCGAATATCCGGTACAAGATGGTTTTGGATGGAGCAATGG
>CALGLS010000087.1 GCA_937959375.1 uncultured Saprospiraceae bacterium | reverse complement strand
CGTAAAAATGGAGATGTAGAAACTAATATTGTATTTTCAATCGTCATCGAAAAAGATGGGACAGTAAGTAATTTTGAAGTAGTAAAAGGAACCGAATCCCAATGGAATATTAGAAGCATTGTAGAGTCAATGCCACTTTGGTTGCCCGGAAAATTAAACGGCGTACCCAAAAGAGTAAAAATGCATATACCATTGAAACTGCACTTTAAATAAAATGAACTTTGCCCTTTTTATACCCCACTAAAAATGAAACCAAATACCATAGATCAAGTCATCAAAGATCTAGAAACAATTATTGCGCTGACAGCAAAAACGAAAAGTCCACTCGGCTACTTCGCATCACTATACCATCGTGTCACCAAAAAAGTCAACGAAGGTATTCATTCCAACTTCTTTGAAGATGCTGCTCGCATGGAGGAGTTTGATATCGTATTTGCAAAACGATATGTGGATGCTTTCTACGCGTATCAAAATAATGAATCGGTTACCCAATCTTGGGAAATTGCATTCGATTTATCTAAAGAATTTTGGCCGATTGTCTTACAGCATTTGTTGATTGGTATGAACGCTCACATCAATCTTGATTTGGGAATTGCTGCGGCAGAAATTTCCAAAGGAAAAAATATTGACGACTTAAAAACGGATTTTTATAAGATAAACGAGATACTTTCTTCGCTGGTAAATGAAGTGCAAGATGAATTAGCAAACATTTGGCCTACCTTAAAACGAATTTTGCAACGGACTAAAAAGGTAGATGATTTCCTCATTGACTTTAGTATGGAAATGGCGAGAGATGGTGCTTGGCGTTTTGCCTGTTTGTTGGCGGCAACTCCAGAAGAACAGTGGGCTGAGTTGATTCATAATCGTGATTTGAAGGTGGCCCAAAAAGGAGGACTTGTAATCGCTCCCGGTTGGGCGGCAAGCACTGCATTCAAGGTGGTTCGACTTGGTGAACGTGGTTCTGTTGTCGATAAGATTGAGCAGTTAAAGGTGGTGTGATTATCGCTAATGCTTTCAAACAAGTTTTTTATTTCTCCATTCCTTTCGTTAACAAAACAGGCATACTTTCGTTTACAAAAAATGTTACAGTGTACTTAGTACTTAACAATAAGTAATAATATTTCATGAAACTCAAACTACTTTTAATCCTAATTAGCATGAGCTTACTCAACAAACTCTTCGGCCAAAAAGAACCAACACAGGATCCTTATTGGGATTTCGATGCAACTTGCCATTTTAAACCAAAACTAGATAAAGGCGAATTTTATAAACTCAGTGGTTTCGACTTCGGTTGGTTCGTGCTGGAACCTCTTTCTGACTTTGGTCAAAAAGGTGACTCAGAAGTAGCGCAAACCAGATGTTTGTCTTACGGGCAAAAAGCCTTGTATTACTGGTGGTATTTAGATGGTCAGGTTAGTAATGGCGGACTCGTTCAGTTTTATTTTAATAATTACGGAAAGTATATTCCAACCATTATCAAAAGTCTGGAACACATCGGTGATCAGGAAATGGCAGACTTAGTAAAGCAAGCCGACAAGATATTTCAAAAGCATAAAAAAGCAGTTGAAAAGGAAATGAAGGAAGATATGTTTTCCGATGAGCTTTATGAAAAATTAGATGCCTTGTCAGAACTGGATGACGATTATTACGACCTCAATGATCAAACCATGGGCTTGATAGAAAAATACATTAGAGCCAATCCAACTGAATTTTGTGTGGACGAAACAGGTAATGATTTTGAACTCAATTTTTCTGGTTCTATTACGACTTTACATCCCAATAAAAACAAGAAAGATGAGTTTGAAATAGTCAATGATAAAATCAACGGAACTTTCAAAAGTTATTTTGAATCAGGAACACTAAAGGAAAAAGTCGATTACAAAGATGGTGTTCCTACTGGTGAGAAATGGGTTTACAATGAAAATGGAACGCTCAATTCTTCGCTAACGTTAGAGGCAGATCAAAAACGGTTCAAACGAGAATGGTTTCATGCCAATGGTCAACCAGAAAAAGTCGAATACCTTAATCAGTCGGATAAAGAACAAGTTGGACCCTACAAAGAATGGTATGCCAATGGTCAATTAAAAGCCTCAGGTAACTACGTCGGAAATTATGATCGAAAAGGAACGTGGTTGGAGTTTTATGAAAATGGAAATAAAAAACTAGAGGCAGAATACACAGACAATGGTCGACGTATACATAACTTTTGGAAAGAGGACGGAGAGCAACTTATGAAAAACGGAACAGGTACCTACATTTCTGAAAACAAAAAATCGTTTGGTGATAACGTTGAACTCAATCTTGTTGAATATAAAGATTACAAAAGACATGGCAAGCAAACTAGCCACACCAACGGGATTATCTCCGAATATGATGAATATAAAGAAGGAAGGCGACATGGTTTTTCACGCCGCTACTATAATAATGGAAATTTAAAATCTGAAAAGGTATTTGAAAATGGGTATGAGGAATCAGAAAAGGAATTCGACATCTTTGAAAATCCAGTAGTTGTTGTCTCCATCGTATGCGAAATGGAGGATCAATGGCTGATCAATCGTGAATTGGAAACTGCTGACACATATCCCATGCCAATGAACGACAAAGCACTTGCCCAAAATATTAAAGCACCACTGTCCCTGTTTGAAGGTTATTCGCAAGATAAAACACTTAAACGTAGATATTTTGTTACAATTAATGAAAAAGGAACAGTAACCAACCTCGATTTTTTGATTGCTGACAATGGCGCGCTCGGTGATGAGATAGAGGCCAACGTAAAAGCACTTCAATTTAAACCAGCGATGAAAGACGGGAAAGCGGTGGAATCTTATTTGATTATCTCGCATGAGTTTGTGCTTGGGGAGCAAAAGAATTAGGGTTTTGTTAAACTGAGTAGCGATTTAGTCAGATAGACTTACGCCCTAGGAATACCAAACTCACTTCACAATACATCCTAATCTGTTTCGTTTTTAAAGCACTGGTATTTCTATAAAAGTCTTTGCACCAATTTACTTTTAACTCACTACCTTTAGGCTATGAAACAAAACATTCATCTATTCCTAGTAGCAATATTCTGTTGCCTACTCGGCACATCAACAAT
>CALGLS010000086.1 GCA_937959375.1 uncultured Saprospiraceae bacterium | reverse complement strand
GAATGTTAGTACGATTCGGATAAATTGAAGCAAATTTCTTCGTCAGAATACTATACTAACAAACAATAAGTAACTACTTTTGTGTCAAACAATTACTATATGGAAAACAAGCACATCAACATAATATCAGATCGCCTTTCTCTGCCAATTCGAAAGGTAACAAATACGCTAGGTTTGCTAAGAGAAGGAGCGACCATCCCATTTATAGCACGTTATAGAAAGGAAGCGACGGGAGAACTAGACGAAGTCGAAATTGCTGCCATTCAGGGGCAGATGAAAAAGCTAGATGAATTAGAAAAACGTCGCGAAAGTATTCTCAGCTCTATTGAAGAACAAGGCAAGCTAACCGACGATCTTCGTAAAAGAATTGAAGCAACTTACGACTTGACTGTATTAGAAGATATTTATCTTCCTTATAAGAAAAAGCGAAAGACCAAAGCTTCTGTTGCTCGTGAAAAAGGTCTAGAACCCTTAGCTACTGCCCTCTTCCAACAGAATCAACAACAAATCTCAAAACTAATCGATCCTTTCTTAACTGACGAAGTGCCAGATGAAGATGCAGCTCTCGAAGGAGCGCGACATATTATCTCTGAATGGATGAGTGAAGATGAAGCAGCTCGTAACAAGGTTCGTTTTGCCTTTAGCAGAAATGCAATTATCAAATCAAAGGTTGCAAGAGGAAAAGATGAAGCAGGTAAAAAGTACCGCGACTACTTTGAATATGAAGAAGCACTAAGTCGCTGTCCTTCTCATCGACTACTTGCGATTCGCAGAGGTGAGGAAGAAGGTTTTTTAAGAGTCAATATCTCTCCTCCTGAAGAAGACACATTGTGGGATTTAGAGAAGTTGTTCCTTACGGGAAATGGCGAAGCAACTCGACAGGTAAAACTTGCCATGGAAGACAGCTATAAACGCCTCCTCTCCCCTTCTATCGAAACGGAATATAGAAATCTCAGTAAGGGTCTTGCTGACGAAGAAGCGATCAAAGTATTTACAACCAATCTACAACAATTACTGTTGGCTCCGCCACTAGGACAAAAAAGAGTGCTAGCGATTGACCCCGGTTTTAGAACAGGTTGTAAAGTAGTTTGTCTTGATGACAATGGCAACCTACTATATAACACAGCCATCTATCCGCATCCTCCTCAAAAAGAAACAGAACGATCGATCGACCAAATCAAAAAGTTGGTTACTAAATATAAAATTCAAGCCATTGCCATTGGAAATGGAACAGCAGGACGAGAAACACTCGCCATCATGCGCAAAGCTTTTCCAGCTAATGAAGTCGACCTATTTTTGACCAACGAATCAGGTGCTTCTATCTACTCTGCCTCTGAAATTGCACGCGAAGAATTTCCAACAGAAGACATTACGGTACGTGGTGCCGTTTCTATTGGTCGTCGATTATTAGATCCTTTGGCAGAACTAGTAAAAATTGATCCTAAGTCGATTGGAGTTGGACAATACCAACACGATGTCAACCAAGTCAAATTAAAAGACAGTCTAGATCGTGTTGTCGAATCTTGTGTAAACTCTGTCGGCATCAACATAAATACAGCAAGTAAACATTTGCTCACTTACGTCTCAGGTCTCGGCCCAGTACTCGCTGCAAACATTGTTGACTTTCGTCAAAAAGAAGGAAGCATTACTAGTAGAAGCCAGCTTAAGAAAGTTCCTCGTATGGGTGACAAGGCCTTTGAGCAATGTGCAGGATTTCTCCGCGTACCAAACGCGAAAAACCCACTGGACAATACTGCCGTGCATCCTGAGCGTTATAAACTAGTCAAGAAAATGGCTGATGACCTTGGTTGTAAAGTTCAACAACTCATTGAAGATAAATCACTTCGCCAAGAAGTAAAACTCAACAATTACGTTTCTGAAGAAGTGGGTCTACCCACACTAAAAGATATTCTATCTGAATTGGAAAAACCGGGATTAGATCCACGTGGAGAAGCAAAGACTGTTGAGTTCGCTGCAATAAGTACTATTGATGATTTGAATGAGGGAATGATTGTACCGGGTGTTGTGACAAACGTTACTAACTTTGGAGCCTTCGTTGATATTGGAATTAAAGGAGATGGCTTGGTACACATTTCTCAAATTGCGAATCGCTTTGTGAAGGATCCTTCTGAGGTAGTGAGTGTAGCACAGGAGGTACGGGTTCGTATCCTTGAACTTGATAAGGAACGTGGACGAGTTAGTTTGAGTATGCGATTGGAGGGCTAGACTTAGCTTGCTGAACGAGTATTTGAAATTCAAGTTCAATTTCAAACTCAAGTTCAATTTCACTCAGATCGCGTTTGACGAATCGCTCTTGATAAATTGAGTTTGACATTGAGTTTGACATTGAGTTTGCTAATTCTAATTATTAGTTTTTTACCTTTAAAAATTAAGAACAATGAAAAACCTTCAATTTATTTTCTGTTTTGTTGTGCTGACTTTGGTGGCTTGTAAAAGTCAAAAGCAGGTTAACTTTATTCAACTATCAGAACAACATAAGGTAATATTCTTGGATAGTGTAAAAGCTTCTCAGGCGATTGTTCTTGATGAGCGCGAAGGCTTTTTTGAAAAAATAAGTATGGTGGATATGGACATCCAAATGAACAAGCCACATGCTAAAGATGCCAATAGAGATGATGTCTTGGCCGAATATAAAAGTTATATTCAAAAAGATGTCGCTTCATTTACAGCATCGGAAAAAGAGATGATTACGCGCATCATGAAGCGCATGCATACACAATGTTCGAAATTATCATCTGATTTGGTTCTGCCAGAAATTAGATTGATAAAAACACATGCAAAGCATTATGGCCCTTCCGTTTATTATACGCGTGACAATATTATCGTCATTCCAAAGTATGTACTAGAAACCCCAAATGAGGAATCCTTCTACTCTACTATGCTACATGAATTGTTTCATATTTATTCTCGATTCAATCCGAAAAAACAGGATGAACTTTATGAACTAATTGGCTTCAAGCGAATTAACAATCCTGAATATTTGGTTTTTGACGAAGCGCTTAAAAAGAAGATGTTGACCAATCCTGATGGTGTCAATATCGGTTTTGCCATTAAACTGGAACAAGAAAAAGGATCTCCTGTCTTAGCCATTCCTGTTTTATTTTCTAAAAAGGAAGCATACGATCCTAATACTAAAGATTTCTTTGACTATGTAGATTTTGGACTTTTTGAAATCAAGCCACCTTTGTCTCGAATGATAAAAGTTGTTTCTGACAAGAATGGGAATAGCACTATTTCTCAAGCATTAATGGCTGACTTTTTTAGACAGATAAAAGACAACACCAATTACATTATTCATCCGGACGAGGTGATGGCTGATAATTTTATGTATGCTGTTCTGTCTGTTGAATCACCGGAATATTTGAATCGTTTTTCTACTGAAGGAAAAGCATTAATTGGAGAGATTAAGGAGATTTTAAAAAGTGATCAATAATATTGTTCTTACGTTGTTTAGGACGTAGAGATGCAGCGCAATCGCATGAATCTACTTTGTTACTTTTTATGTTTTTCCTTTAGCAATGCTGTTGCTTATTAATGGTACAATGTTATATTTTTTTTCTTGGACATGATGAACAGGATTTACAGGATTGAAGTTCTAATAGAAGCTAGCTTCTATTAGAACTTTACATTTCCTAGGTATGAAAAAGGTGTTAATCTTACTTTGATTTAGTGCTTCTTCGTTTGTAATTAATTTCATAAAAAAACGGTTAAGAAAGAGAACAATCAATTCCGCATTAGAAGATATTTTGGAAAAGAAAAAAGAAACAAAATCTTGCAATCCAAGAAAGCCAAACCATCACGCATTGTTCAAACAATTACAACTATCCTTGCAATTGTAAAACGCCATTCGCGCATCTTCGGTATTGTCTTTCTCATCGCCCTCCTTTGGTATTTCTTCGCTCTTCCTGATCCACTTTTCAAAGATCCATATTGCATGATCCTGGAAGATAAACATGGAGAACTGCTAGGTGCTCGTATTGCAGCAGATGGACAGTGGCGTTTTCCGGAAGGAAAAGAACTTCCTGAAAAATATGTAACTGCTCTACTAGAATTTGAAGATCGACGTTTTTATAAGCATCATGGCATAGATATTAGAGCACTGGGTCGAGCCATAAAACAAAATATAGCCGCAGGAAAAATTGTAAGTGGCGGGAGTACCATCAGCATGCAAATTATGCGACTTTCCCGAAAGGGTAAAAGTAGAAGTGTATTTCAAAAACTAGTAGAAGCCATTCTAGCCACACGATTAGAATTTCGCTACAGCAAAGAAGAATTATTACAACTCTATGCCGCCCACGCTCCCTTCGGAGGCAACGTAGTAGGTTTAGAAACAGCCTCTTGGCGATACTTTGGCAAGCAACCTGATTTGATGTCCTGGTCAGAAGCTGCGACCTTAGCGGTGCTCCCAAATAGTCCCGCGCTCATACATCCTGGCCGTAACAGATCTGCTCTAATTGCTAAACGCAACAGATTACTCCGGCGCCTTTTCCAACAAGGAAAAATAGACCAATTTACGTTAGAATTAGCGATGGAGGAAACACTTCCTGATGCTCCTCTCCCACTGCCACAATACGCCCCCCATTTATTAGAGCGCGCTTACATTGATCAGTTTAAAAATAAAAAAGGCAAACGCACTCGACTACGCACGACGATCGATCCTGCACTACAAGAGCGTTGTAATGAGATTGCTAAATATCAACACGAATTACTTGCTGGTAATGAAATTCACAATCTAGCAATACTCGTACTTGACATCCAAACGGGAGAGGTACTCGCTTATGTTGGCAATGCACCAGGCACAGGAAAAAAACACAGTGAAGCGGTTGACATCATACAAGCAAAAAGAAGTACAGGAAGTATTATCAAACCATTTCTCTTTGCAAAAATGCTAGACGATGGATACATTTTGGGCGAAAGCCTAATCCCAGATGTACCGACACATATCAATGGTTATCGTCCTGAAAATTACAATCGTAAATACTCTGGAGTTGTTCCAGCGAAGCGAGCACTATCACGTTCATTGAATGTTCCTTTTGTACGGATGCTACAAGATTACAGTGTTGAAAAATTTCATTTTGGTTTACAGCAAATTGGCTTTACCACTTTCACTAAGCCACCGCAGCATTACGGTCTTACTTTGATTTTGGGAGGAGCAGAAGTGAATCTTTGGGAAGTTACCAACGCCTATGCTTGCATGGCTCGTACGCTTAATCATTTTTCTGAAAACAATGGTCTATACCATCCGGAAGATTTTCGAAAGCCCGTTTATTTTGCGACAAAGCAACCATCGAAAAAAAAGGGACCTGGTGTTCGCAATCAATCCATCTTATCGGCTGCTGCTATTTACAAAACGTTTGAGGCCATGCAAGAAGTGGAACGGCCCGGAACTGAAGGTGATTGGCAGCAATTCCAATCTAGCCAAAAGATTGCTTGGAAAACAGGAACCAGTTTTGGTTTTAGAGATGCATGGGCTGTGGGTGTCAATACCAAATATGCTGTGGGCGTTTGGGCTGGAAATGCGGATGGTGAGGGCCGACCTGGTTTAGTAGGTGTGAAAGCTGCTGCACCCATTTTGTTTGATGTATTTAGTTTACTGCCTGGGGGCAAATGGTTTGAGGCACCTCATGATGAACTGGTTGATATTCCTGTTTGCACAAAAAGTGGTTACCGTGCCTTGGACCTCTGCGAATCAGACACGCTGGCAGTCCCTCTAAGCGGTTTAAAAACAAAAGCTTGCTCTTACCATCAACTAATCCATCTGGACGCTACAGAGCAATACCAGGTCAACAGCAGCTGTGTCAATAGTTCTGAGATGATTCATCAGCCTTGGTTTGTACTTCCTCCGCTAGAAGCACACTATGCCATGAGCAGAGATCCTTCTTACAAAGTACTTCCACCCTTTCGAACAGATTGCGCAGCTTCCGGAGGAGGCTCCACTGCTCATCAGCCTTTGCAATTAATCTATCCAAAAGATATTGAGCAAATATTTATTCCCATCAATTTGGATGGTTCTCCTAGTGCCACCATTTTTAAGGCGACTCACCGCACTTCTAATGCAATTATTCATTGGCATATGGATGATACTTATTTGGGGAGCACAAGCGACTTTCATGAATTGGCTTTGAATCCTACAGTGGGAAAACATTTGTTGGTCTTGGTAGATGGCGATGGGTATCGCTTGGAGCGAGAGTTTGAGGTGATTGGGAAGGAATGAGTTAGCCTGCCTAGGTAGCATTCAGAAAAATTTCAAACTCAATTTCAAGCTTAAGCTCAATTTCGCAGAATGCACGCTAGAGTGAATTGAGTTTGAGTTTGAATGTTGAACTTGAGTTTAAAGTAGTTTGAGTTTAAGCTTCAACTTGACTTAGGTCTTCCCTAATCTTCCTCATCTGTCCTACTCTAAAAATTAAAGCAAAAGTATATTCAAAAAAAATCTCCTGCATCCGGAGGCTGTTGGATGCAGGAGATATATACATACTTGAGAAAACTACACGATGTAAAAGTAGGGGTTGAAAAATTAATATTTATGGTGGATGTACGAATGGGTAGAAATTAATGGTTAGTGGTTGGTTTTGTTTTTGGAATGGAGGGGGGATGAATTGGAATTGGAATTAGAATTAGAATTTGAATGGCCCTCTGACGTAGGCCCTGTTAGTATACTCCCTAGGTCTGCGCGCAGATTTCCCTTTAGGGACTAAGGGCGCGCGAAGGGAATTTGAACCTACCTAGTCGTTAGGTCATTGATTGATTACCTTATGCTGATTGTTCTTGCAACTTTAGATGGACTTAATGCTTACGATTACTTTTTGCGAAAGCAAAAATTAAACAAACTATGCAGGTTCTATTCCGCACACGATCACGGAACTAGAAATCTATATGTTTAGATTACAAAAATCGAGCTTCAGAGCAGAAAGAAGGAAATTACCTGTGGAAAAGAAAAGAAACACATTACACTGATTCATAATCTGTTAGGGTCGGGACAAAAAAAATTCCTACACCCCAGAAGGGAAAAAGGTGTAGGAAAATTAAACATACTATGAGAAAACTTTGCTCAAGATATGGCAAGTTATACTACACGAAAACGCATAATTAGGGAATGGGTAGAAATTAAGGGTAAAAGGACGGTTTGCTTTAGAGAGCGGTATATAAAAAAACGTAAAAGTGTACGTTTTAAGAGGGTTTTCGGTAATTCAGATGTTTGTTCAGTTGAGGGAAAAAAATTCCTGCACCTCAGGAGGGAGCAAGATGCAGGAAGATTAAACAAACATACTATGAGAAAACTATCCTCAATATATGGCGTTTTATTTTAATACAAGAAGCGGTTTTACGTATGACCATTAAATACCATGTGAATGGTCTATATGGCCTAGAAAGCGGTAAAACGAAGTTTTTGGATATTTTGCCAAATATGCTCAATTTGAGTAAAATTGTTGGTTTTGCATTTTTTCATACTAGGCAGCAGGCTACCAAATTCGGGAAAAACACCTCCAATCCCGAATTACTTCTGAATAATCACGATAGGAATCAGTATTTCAACCTTAGTCCCTTTCGATTTGCCTCCTTTCTTACCTAAGTCAGTTGTCGTTACAAAAACATCACCCTCTCTATTCTTATTCAAGATATCTAGGCGCTCTTCTGTGATACTTGTTCCTTTTGATCTATGGTTGGCACTAGAGGGATCATTCTCCTTCATCTTACGCGCTGCTTCTAATCCTATTCCATTATCTTGAACGATACAGATGATGGTCTCTTCGTCTTTGAGTTTAAAATCTACTGTTACTACCCCTTTCTTCTTGGAGCGCAGCCCATGCTCCAGAGCATTTTCTACATAAGGTTGTACAATCATCGTAGGCACCCCCATGATATCCTCCTCCAGTTCTTCATCAACATTGATCTTGTAAGAGAGTCGAGTTTCAAAACGTAGTTTCTGATTGATGTATAAGTAATTTTCTAAAAACTCAACTTCATTCTCTAATGGAATATTTTCCATATCAGAGTATTCCAAACTTTGTCGCATCAGTCGCGCAAAAATAGCAAGGTACTTTGTCGCTGAAGTAATGTCCTTAGAAGTGATGTAATCCTGAATCGCGTTCAATGCATTGTAAATAAAATGCGGATTCATCTGCGCCCGCAATGCTTTGAGTTGTAGACCGGCAGCTTGCAGTCGCAGCATTTCTGCCTCACTCCTTCTCTTCTCTGCTTGATACTTCACTTCCATCTCTGTCACCAAGGCTCCATTCATCTCGCTTTGATAGATCTCGTTGCTACTTCCATGCATCAGCAAATATTCATAAGCTTCTTCAAAGTCACCCAAGCTTGCCGCAAAATCTGCCATATCTTTACAAATACCTGCTAGTGATTTGTAGTCTTCAGCCTTTGTCGCAAAAACATAGGCCGTATTAAAATACTTTTTAGCCTTTTTCTCTTTGCCTTGTTGCACAAAGAGCTTAGCCATTCGATGATCAATCTCAGCAAAGTTGCTATAATCTCCTTCTGACTTTTTGCGATAAAGTGCTTTTGCCTTTCGGAAAAGACGAAGCGCTTCCACTGGCTCTTCTTTAATGAAGTAACAAGATCCAAGGTTTGCGTAAGCAGCAGCACGGGAGTATTGACTAATATCATCTCGACTGTCAATTGCTTTTTGAAAATAAGTCTCCGCACTCTCGTGATCATTCATCGCCATGTAACCATTACCAACGTTGAGATAATGCCATGAAAGTCTGGTACGCATACCTAGTGTCTCACACCAGTTCACCACATTCAGATAAGCTCTTACACTTTTCTCAATGTCGTTATTCTTCTCGTATATAAATCCAAGACCACTATAAATCAGTGTTTTGAAGTAATAATCCTTAATGGTGTTGGGCGACTCCTTGGCGTTCATCATTTTTTCCGCCAGATGGAATTGCTCAATCGCCTCAGCATAGTTGGCGTAGTGTAAGTTTAGGAAGCCCTCACGACAGGTAATCCGAGCTTCTAAGCAATCATCCGGAAAGTCTTTTAATAATACGTGCGCCTTGTCTAAGTAAGATGCAGCTTCTTCCATCTCACGTCTATTGATACAGATGCCCGCATAATCGATAAAGACTTCAATTTGCTGAGAGATTCCTCCTCTATCGTCTAGGATTTCAATCGCTTTTAGAAAGTGATTGCGAGACAGGTCGTAATTGTAAATCTGATTTTCGATAAAACCTGTATTGAGATGAAAATTCAACTCAATATCAAGGTTCGGTGTATGTTGAAGAATTTTATAGAGATCAGCAAGGTAAGGTTGTGCTTTTCTATAATCAGTAAAGGTGTAATGAGAAGCGAGCTGATCCAAAACGATCAACTTCTGCATATCATCTGTGTGTCCCTTGAGTTGATGCTCAAGGCGCCTTAGTTCGCTGGATGGGTTGGCAGGTGTGATTGTCATTGGATGGTGCGCATAGAAAAGGCCACATTTTTGAATGTAGCCTTATAATTTTTTTGAAGAAGTGAACCTTGATCTACTGAGGAACAATACCTCCACAAGGGTTGTACCTTATGTCAGTTACTTTCTTTCCTCCAATAAATTTGTTCAAATCATTTTTCTTTACCAAAATATCTCTTTGCTTGGAAAGGTCTCCTAAGCTAGAGAATGGCTTGTTTAATTTGCTCCCCATAGCGTTTGTTTTTTAAATTTTTCCATAATTGGGACTTCCGATAATTAATCTTCTCAGTAGTAAAAATAGATAATTATTTGATCAGTTTCAAAGCACAAGGCTAATTAAAATACAAAAATAAATGCTCTAACTTGAGATTAAAATAATACCAAAACTATAAATGACTTGTTAACAAGGACTTAGAACATATATGTCTGAATTCAAATGTTTCAAAAGTTAAGTCATTTAACATATTTTTTATTCTTCCCGAAAATTTCGAACTACATGAGAATGTAGTCCTTTAGACGTTGATTTTGAGTGCTTGTCACTCAAAATTCGAATTAACATTAAGTTAAATTTAAATATGTTGTTTTACATATTGATTCCTTCTTGGATCATTTTAAGACGTTCCATGAAGGCAGGTCTTCTTCGTCTAGACACTTCTATCTTTTTACCATCATCCATTACGAGATAGCCGCCATCACCTTTCACAAATTTTCTCATGAAGTTGAGGTTAACCAAATGACTTTTGTGTACCCGATAAAAGTTGACGGCTCGCAATAATTCTTCGTACGACTTGATGGTACGAGAAGCTGTGAGTTTTTCACCACTACGCATATGGATGTGCGTGTAGTTATCTTCCGCTTCGCAACGAACGATGTCTTTTATATTAATAAAATAAATACCATCCAGAGCGGAGATACTCATCTTTTCAAAAGCGTTTGGATTCTTGTAATAATTTTCAAAATATTGAAGGCG
Source organism: uncultured Saprospiraceae bacterium (assembly GCA_937959375.1). GTDB lineage: Bacteria > Bacteroidota > Bacteroidia > Chitinophagales > Saprospiraceae > CALGLS01. The sequence continues at coordinate 8,942 of CALGLS010000086.1, read as the reverse complement.
CTTATCTATTTGGTTTTCTTTGCCCAATCGGATACGATCCACTGCATCTTTTAACTCATCTGGGTTAATTGGTTTGACAACAAAACCAATAGAACTATAATTACAAGCTTTAACAGAGTGCTCTTCGTAAGCAGTTACAAAAACGATATCAAAAGAAACACGTTTCTTCTCTTGCAACTGATCCAATAATTGGAAAACGGAACCATCCGGCAGGTTGATATCCAAGAAAGCAACATCAATTTTAAACTTTGAATCACTCAACAATTTTAGCGCTTCACTGATAGAGCCAGCCTCCCCTACCACTTTGACATGAGGGCACTGTTCCTTCAGATGATTCTTAAGGTTGTTTAAACTCTTTTGCTCGTCTTCGACGATTAATGCTTTAATGTTTTTACTTTTCATGATCTGTGATAGTGTTCAAGGTGATTGTACTATGTTTAATTATTACTCTTCATAAACTTCCAGAAATTAAAAACGTACAACGAATTAGCTCGCTAATTGAGTCGTTTTAAATTGTTTTTAGTATCGCGCTGGAAAATTGTAAAGATGGGGTTTATAAGCAACATGCTAAATTAATAAGAAAAACATTAAAACAAAATAGAATATGACTTTATTTTTAATTAGCTGTTACTTAAGTAAATTTTTGAAGGAAAATCTACACTTTTCTTTAAGGCGAAACTATAAAGTTACTTTAAAATCAAGTGTGACCTACATCACGTCTAAACCTTCATTTTAAATTCACAGATATTGTTTACTTTTGTCAAAATAACTTAGATAAATGGCCAACGACAACATAAAAGAACTAAGTCCACTAAGAGAAAAGATTCATGAAATAATATTTGAAGCAGATACTCCTACCGGGAAGGTATTCGATGTTATCCTGTTAATTGCAATTGTAGCGAGTTTGATCGTAGTAATGTTGGAGAGTGTAGAAGCGATCAACATTAAATACCACGATCTCTTTTTCGCATTAGAATGGGTCTTTACTATTTTCTTTACTATTGAGTATGGACTTCGTTTATACTCGGTTAAGAAACCATTAAAATATGCGCTAAGCTTTTTTGGAATCATTGACTTACTTGCCATCCTTCCAGCTTTTCTAGATCTTTTCATTGCAGGTACACACTACTTAATTGTGATTCGTACGCTACGAATATTACGTGTATTCCGAATCTTTAAGCTCACAAAATTTTTGAAAGAGAGCTCATTGATTATGAATGCACTACGAGCAAGTCAAGCAAAAATTACAGTATTCATGGTCTTCGTTTTATTGATGGTCACTATCGTAGGTTCCATTATGTATCTTATTGAAGGTGGTACGGAAGGTTCTGGCTTTACCAGTATTCCTAGAAGTATTTATTGGGCGATTGTTACCTTGACAACGGTAGGTTACGGAGATATTGCACCTCGCACTGAGATTGGACAATTCCTCGCAGCAGTAGTTATGATTATGGGTTATGCCGTCATCGCTGTTCCTACAGGTATCGTATCTGCCGAGATGGTTAATACTGCTAGCGATCCCGACAATCACAAATTTGATGAAATCAGTACACAAGCTTGTCGCTCTTGCTCAAAAGAAGGGCATGATATTGATGCAGTTTTTTGTAAGTTTTGTGGAGATGAACTGAATCATTGAGGGACTTAGAATAGGAATAGGAATAGGAATGGGAACTTGCCTAGCCGATAGGATAGGTGGGAATAGGAATGCTCGTTTGATGTAGTACTTTCGTAGTACTTTTAAGGCAAATTATTCTTGGGTTTCATGTTTGGTAACTAAGGGAAGAATGACAACTAAAAAGATACCGCTTTACCCCTTGTTCTCTACCCGCTTAATTCTTCTCATTTTCTTTAAATATTTGATCAGCGCTATGAAGGAAACAAGCGTCCAAGTACCTTCCAACAATACAAACGGATAATACTGCATAAGTAGGGAGGCCAAGCAGGCTAGAATCGCTCCTACTAGGTTCATCAGTATGTATACAATGTTGGTATGATCTAAGCGGTCATTTAAATTCAGAAAGTAAGCTGTCAAGATTAGTGACACTCCGATGAATCCGATTAGGTCTGTTCCGTTCATAATTTTTTTATTCTTATTGAGCAGTAGAATCAAAATTAGCGTTAGAATTAGAATGTCCTTCAAACGCAGAATCCGTGATTACGGGAAAAATTCTAATTCTAACTTTGATTCTAATTCTAATTCTAATTCTCCCCCCTCTCTCTACGGCACCTTAGTAGTAGCAAACAAACGCTTAATACTATAGCGGCCACTACCATTGACAAAGACCAAAAGCAAGCCTCCAATTATAGCTACATTTTTCATAAATAGAAGTGATTGTTCTCGTTGAATCTCTATCGGATCATTCCACCAAGAATGCAAGACCCAGGTAACAGGTACATAAAATACAAGGAGTAAAATCGCTCCAAAAGAAGATCGGTATCCTGACAAAACTAAGATCCCTCCTACTATCATTAAAACGATGGCACTAACTAAAAGAAAATCTTGATTCCAAGTGAAACCGTAATCCGTCATTTGTGATTTCGTTGTTTTGAAAAACTTAATAGAGTCATACGCCTCAAACAAAAATATAAGTGCTATGAATATCCTTGCTATTAAATCTGCTATATCTTTCATTTACAATTTCTTTTTTTCAGTTGTTTATACATCTTCAATTATCGACTTTTTTTGAGGTAACATCCGATCGGCTTTGCCAAACTTGAATTTAGTGATTTCTAGAACTCAAAATCATCGACTTTTCAAAGTTTAAAATCATCGACTTTTTTAAAGTTCAAAATCATCTACTTTTTAAAGTTCAAAATCATCTACTTTTTAAAGTTCAAAATCATCTTTTTACAAACAAAGCAATCTGGTTGGCGACGCGTTGTCCATCGATTGCTGCGGATATAATTCCTCCTGCATAACCCGCCCCTTCTCCGCAAGGGAAAAAACCAGTGATCTGTTCGTTCATCAATGTTTTGGGATTACGAGGAATTCGAACAGGTGAACTCGTCCGACTTTCAGTACCAATTAAGTTCGCTTCTTCTGTCATGTAGCCGCGCATACTTTTCCCGAAATGCATTAACCCTTTTCGCAATACTTCGTAAATTTCTTTTGGCAACAATTCATGCAAGGCTGCAGCATGCAATCCGGGAATATAGGAAGTTCCTGTCAGGTTAGTAGACACCTTTCCTTTTACAAAATCAGTCATGCGTTGGGCTGCAGCTTTTTGCGATCCATCTCCGGCTGCAAACATAGTTTGTTCTACTGATTTTTGAAATTCTAAGCCTGCAAAAATTCCGTGTTTTTTGAATGGTCTAAAAAGCTCCTCATCTACAGCGACCACCATTCCAGAGTTGGCGTAAGGCGAATCTCTTCTAGAAAGTGACATTCCGTTTACCACGATTTCACCTGGTGCAGTAGATGCTGGTACAACTAAGCCACCTGGACACATACAAAACGAAAAAACACCACGTCCATTTTGCTGACAAGCTAATCGATAACTCGCTGCAGGAAGGTTTTCTTCTCTTGGTCGTTGGTTGTATTGCAACTCATCAATCAATGGCTGAGGATGCTCCACACGTACGCCCAAGGCATAAGGTTTTGCTTCCATTCTAATTTCCTTGCTGTCCAACAAATAGTAAATATCTCTTGCCGAATGACCGGTTGCGATAATCGTAGCTTCCGCCAAATGCTCATCCGTTTCGTTCACCACTACTCCTTTCATGATGTCGTTCTCAACGATTAAATCCGTAACATGCGAATTGAAATGTACTTCTCCACCATACTTCTCAATCGTCTCTCTAATATTCGATACGATCTGCGGCAACTTATTTGAACCAATATGTGGATGTGCATCTATCAAAATATCTTCTTTTGCACCATGCTCAACTAAGAGTTTTAGCACATAATCAATATTTCCTCTTTTACCTGATCTGGTGTACAATTTCCCATCCGAATAAGTACCAGCACCACCCTCTCCAAAACAGTAATTAGAGTGTGGATTTACCTCACCCATTTGCTGAATCGCCTTGAGATCTCTTCTCCGTGCTCGTACATCCTTACCTCGATCAAAAATGATGGGTTTTAAACCAAGTGCCAATAACTCAAGCCCTGCAAAATAACCGGCTGGTCCTGCCCCGACAACAATCACTCGCTTCGCCGTTTCTCCTAGTGGCTTCAATCCATCCAAAAAAGCAGCTTCCGGTTGATATGCTTCATTGGCATATACATCAACTCGTAAACGTACCACAGGACGACTTCCTCTTGCATCAATCGAACGCTTTCTTACCTTTACTTCCTTGATTTCGGCCTGCTTGTACCCACTCACAGAGATGGCTCGTCGACGAATTTCTTCTTGGTCGATTGCCTCTGAAGGGAGCATTTTCAATTCCAGCGTTTTTATCATGGCGCAAAGATAGTGAAGTTAAATAAGTTTAGGGCAGATGAGAGCGGGAAGATGGAAGCTTGGGGACAAACTCAAGCTCAAGCTCAATTTCAATTTCAAGCTCAAGCTCAAATTCAAATTCAAATTCAAACTCAAAGTAGACACCAAGCAGTAGACACCAAGCTTAAAGCTATTGGGTCAGAGGAGATTCAAATCAGACGGATGGAATCATTTTTTACAGGAAGGTGGCATTGAAATGAGAAATCCCGAATTTTGAATAAACAAAATTCGGGATCGCTTTAATAATTAAAGCATTGAAGTTATTTAAAATGCTAAGGTTTGTAGTTCTTATCGATTATTATCTGTCGTTGTAGACTCAGTAGTCGTTGTGGTTGCTTCATCTGTTTCTTGAATTCTCTGAAGCTTTTTATTAGAAACGATATTGAAGTCTTCTGGAATAAGGATTTTGAGTTTTACAAATTCGAAGCAATCTTCTCCTTTGTACTTCATTAAAGTTCGATTTTTATCCTTAGAGGTAAGACTCATCGTTCCTCCATCTCCTTTAGATTCAATTTCGTAACGTCCTTTTTTTACTAAAAATTTAAGCAGGCTAGGATTGGCTCCATAGAGTTGAACTGAAGTTTCGGTGAGGATGGTATTTCCGGCCCAGGTCTCGATATCATATTCGCCGTAAAGGTCGAGTGCGATATGATCGATTTCATCAAGTTCAAAAGACTGGTGTAAAATTTTTTGCAATTGTGCCTCCGCTGTCAAAGCAAATAACATCAACATTGCCAGGGGAATCAATTTGCTCATAATGTTTGTTTTATTGTTCGTAGAATTTGAAATACTTTGTTTAGACGAAAAAGTGTTTGTTTAGTCATCTAAATTCAAATACAATTTATCTCTTTTTTATCAAAATAAAAAGGGTAGCACGATTTCACTGTGCTACCCTTTTAACGAAAAAAGCGGTTTTGATGTTATAATGAAGAGGCGCTTTTCTCATCATTGTCCAATTTTGTTGAGGATTCATCAGCCATTCTGACCATCACATCGCTTGGAGCAAAAATCGTATAAGAAATATCTTCCATCAATTTTTTACCTCTTAGCTTTACCTCTTTTAACATTCCAGGAGCAGATACAATCAGTTCTCCGTCTTTGTTTTCGCCTTTTAGGTTGTATCGACCAGCTATAATCAAGGACTTCAACATCGCTGCTGTTCCATTTTCGATTGATAAATTAATTTGGATTCTAACTAAATCACCTTTCCATTCTTGCACATCAACATCTCCCTCCAAGTCAAGCAACAAAGCTTTATCTCCTTTTAGGTTGAATGACTTGACAAGTGTCTTTTCCGCAACTTGTGCGAAGGTCATACTGGTGATCAATAAGGTTAGAACTACGGTGTTTAAGGTTTTCAGAATTTTCATAGTAACAATATTTTGCGTTATGCTTTAAAATAGGTTTATTAATTGCCAATGTCAATTAATAATGGAATTATATTTTGATTAAATTATATTTTTCCGAATTTTTACAAGAACATGAAGAATCTCTTCTAATTTATCCAGAGCCAACATATTCGCTCCATCTGATTTTGCAACAGCTGGATTAGGATGCGTTTCAATAAAAAGTCCGTCAACACCTACTGCGACTCCTGCTTTTGCAATTGTCTCAATCATATCAGGTCTTCCCCCAGTCACTCCACTCGTCTGATTGGGTTGCTGAAGCGAATGAGTACAGTCCAAAACCACTCCATCCCCAAAGGACTGCATTACTGAGATCCCTCGAAAGTCCACAACGAGGTCTTGGTAGCCAAAAAAAGTTCCTCTTTCTGTTAAAAGGACCTTGTTATTTCCACTATCCTTTACCTTCTGACTAGCAAACTGCATCGCTTCTGCGCTCAAAAACTGACCTTTTTTAATGTTGACCACCTTATTCGTTTTGGCAGCAGCCACTAACAAATTAGTTTGTCGACATAAGAAAGCCGGAATTTGTAAGATATCAACATATTCGGCTGCTGTTGCAGCCTCTTCAGCAGAGTGGATGTCTGTCGTTACAGGTACATCCAGTTTTTCTCCTACTGCTTTTAAGATTTTCAAAGCTTTTTCGTCACCAATTCCAGTAAACGAATCCAATCTTGAGCGATTTGCCTTTCGATAAGAACCTTTGAAAATGAAAGGGATCTGGAGTTTATCACAAATCTCTTTTACCTGCTCTCCTATTTCGAACGCCATTTCTTCACCCTCTATAGCACATGGTCCTGCAATTAAGAAAAAGTTGCCTGAATCCAGGTGCTTTATTTTCGGTATTTGACTTAGAATCGTATTCATAATATTGTCGTTGGCCTAAATGGAATTTGAAATTCTAAATATCGTTTTATAAAATTCTAAATCTCAATTTATAAAATTCTAAATCTCATTAGGACCCTTTTCAAAATAGGAACGCAAAAGTAGGTCGAATAGTTGATCTAAACAATAGCTTTATCAAAATTTTATTCTACAAAACGAATGCCACGTAATAGATGTAAAATTAAATTTTGTCAAAATTAAACATTAATAGTTTAAATACTGAATTGAAAGTTTCAACACATCTTATATTAGTGAATTTCCTATTTCTTTGGTTAAGAATTTTTATTGCTAAATTTTAGTTAAAACTGATTGAAAAATACGGTTTTTTATTGAGGTACTCACTAAGCTCACTGAGATGAGATATAAAGGCAGGCACACAAAAAAATCCCGAACCTGCAATCAAGCAAATTCGGGACTAATTAGTATCCAAAAGCATTTAGTCTTTGTATACCCAAGCTTTGTGGTGTATCTTTTTGCGGACACGCTTCAAAACTCGCTCTATATCTTGGTTATCTTCATAGGCAAATTGTACACCTACACGAGTCAAACCTCTTTTCTTATCCTGATAAGCATCATAACCTAAGTCGTAAATAGCATCTACCGTTTTTTGTACACCTGACTTCTTAGAAAAGGCACCTACTATAATGACACATTCTTTTTGAGCGGCCTTTCGTGCAGCCTCTTCAACGATTAAGTCATCTTCGTAGTCGATTTCATCTTCATCGATCACTTCTTCCTCAACGACTGGAGCAATCGCTTTCTTAACGCCCCCTTTCTTCTTCACCATATCAATGATGCTCGCTCTTTCAGGTGAAGAGGATGGCTTCTTATTTATATTTTGAGAAACTGGCAAGGTAGCAGGACCATCTTCATTCAAAATACCCTCTGGTCGAAGTAGGAATAATGAAATGGCAATACCCACAACAGCAAAACCAATTAAAACAGGCATTACTCGTTGAAGCATTTGAGCAAAGTTACTACTCTTGGTCCCTACCATTTGATGTTGCTCAACTGGAACTGGCGCTTCTTTAGCTAAACCATCCTTAGATCTAAGAATTGGATAAAATTGTACAGGAGGCAATCCAAAAGTATCCGTATTGTAGTTGGTATTATCTTGCAGGAATTGAAGCTTACGCTCATAGTTGCGGTAAAGACGGCCTACTTTTGGGAAAAATACGAGCTCACCTTTATCAAGGCTAACTTGAATTTTAGTGACATAAGCACCCACCGCTTGTTGAGCTTCTTCATAGCTCAAATCATATCTTTCACGTACAAATCGCTCCAACATCCCATCATTGATGGTGAGTTTCTCATTGAAAGTCAATTCTTTAGAAGGTGGATAGATCAAACCTTGAACGTAGTCTATAGACGCAGACTTATAGCCAGTAACGATTCCTCCGAACCCGGGGAATATTACAGTCTCGTGCTGAAATAGCAGCTCACTGATATTTTTAGCTAAGTCGATGTTCATTAATTCAGTTTTTGTCTTTGTTGTACGTCAAGTAATAACGTAATTGTAAAAGTACAATATTTTATTTAGAAATGCTCAAATTGACCAAAATCCTTATATGAAAAGCAATGTCAACTTTAGCATTTTTTAATAAGCCTCTTAAGCTCCCTTAAAATTGGCCGCCCGCTTCTCAATAAAAGCCGTTGCTCCTTCTTGGAAATCACTCGTCAATGTAGTATCTCCAAATAGAGCTACCTCTGCATCGAATCCGCCATTTCCGTTGTGTTCGTAATACTTATTCACACATTCCAGCACCTTAGTAATCGCCAAGGGAGCTTTAGTCATGATCTTTCCTAGGATTTCTTTTGCCTTAGCTACCTCTTCTCCAGCTGGAACAACGTGGTTAGCAAGCCCAAGGCGATGAGCCTCATCTGCTTTGATCATATCACCAGTGGTCATCAACTCTATTGCTTTACCTTTTCCTACCAACTGCGTCAGACGCTGGGTACCGCCGTAACCTGGAATGATTCCTAGGTTTACTTCTGGTTGCCCAAACTTCGCATATTCGCCAGCTACACGCATATGGCAAGCCATAGCTAGTTCACATCCGCCTCCGAGTGCGAAACCATTGACTGCTGCAATTACTGGCTTAGGGAATCGTTCGATTAAGAAGAAACAATCTTGTCCTTTTTTCGCCATCTTCGATCCTCCTTGTGCTCCCAATGCAAGAAATTCTTTGATATCTGCTCCAGCTACAAAAGA
>CALGLS010000085.1 GCA_937959375.1 uncultured Saprospiraceae bacterium | reverse complement strand
CTCCCGCTCCACCTCAGTAGCCCAACGTTTAATTTCCGCCATAGCGGCTCTATCATCTTTCCAAGCTACAAATTCCATCTTTCCCAATCCTTTATAACTCAAAAACCAATTTTGAATGATCTGCTGAGCTGCATTGTATTTGACCATAAAGGTGATGTAATCTGTTGCATTTATGATTTGCAAACTGGTGTCTACCGGTATAGCGATTATCTTATTGTCAATTTCTCCGTTATCTAATAATTCGAGTATAGCTAGCGGCTTAACCTCAATGATGGTTCCTCGTTCCAAGGCTTCGGAGAGCACAAGTACATCAAGCGCATCACCATCTCCTCCCTTGTCAGGATCCATGTAGGTGGACGGAATGAAACCATAATTACCAGGATAAGGCAAGAAGTCAATAGACCTTTTTTTCCCTTCAACTTCTTCTACTTCGAATCGCTTGTTAGCGTAATTATATTCTGTCTTTGTATTGGTTCCTGCGGGGATTTCAATGATCACGTTGATACCTCCCTTTTCGGTAAAAGTAGGCATCTCTCCGTATCTCGAAGAAGCTTGCTTACAGCTTAATGACAACAACATCAATAACAACACTGAATATAAGTAGACTAATCGCATTCGTTCTTTACTTTTTGTTTAAGTCAAAGGTAGCCAATTCCATTGGAATGCATGGTGAAGGAGTGCTAATTAATTGGTTGGAAGTTCGAAGAGGTTAGAGGCTGAAGGTAGGAAGTAGGAGGTATACTCGACTATGGATCTTACGTTTGGTTTACATATTAAGGACTCTTCCCACGTCCAACTTCCCACTTCCAGCTATCCAAAGTGTCATAACCTGAACAATTCATATAAAAAAGCTAAATTTGACCTCATTTTTAAAACATAAAAGGCTGGTATTCGCTTATAAATATCGCAACTTGCTGAGTCTATAAAACCTAATATAACAATGAGTGATAAAACATACTTCAACCCAGATGATTTAAAGAAATTTGGTAACATTACTGAATTTCAAGAAAGTATGGGTAAAAAATTCTTTGAATGGTACGGTGAGGTCTTTGAAGAAGGCGCACTTACTAAACGAGAAAAATCATTAATTGCACTGGCTGTAGCTCATGCCGTGGCCTGTCCATATTGCATTGACGCTTACTCAACGGATTGCCTCAAAAAAGGAGCTGACGAAGAGCAAATGATGGAAGCAGTTCATGTAGCTGCTGCTATTCGAGGTGGGGCGACTTTGGTGAATGGCGTGCAGATGATGAATCACGTGAAGAAGCTTAGTATGTAGTTGCGAGCCTTACAGGGATTAGAATCTATCAGGTCTATCTGGCTTAGCTAGACAGGACACCAGACAAGATCAAAATTAAAGTTGTAATCAAAATGTATTCTGTTTTACGAGTTCGGGACGCTAACATTTATTCTCGACTTACAACAGATTAATAGAAAATAAAAAAGGAAAAGTATAAGGCAGAAGTAATCGCGTCAGTAGGCGCTTCTAACTTCCAACCCTCTACTTCCAACGCTCACATTATGGCAATAAAACAAAAAGGTAAATCCTTAAAATCTAGATCCAGTCAACTCTCGGATACATTTTTTCAATTAGATGTGTTGAATGGAAAGGCATTGGCAGATGAAAAGTTTCCAGCTTTTGGAAAGCAGATTGGTGAACATGGTTGGACTTCTTTTAAACCTAAGAAGACAGAAATTTTCCAACTAAACATTGGCAAACTCTGTAACCAAACTTGTGCACACTGTCACGTAGATGCGGGTCCAGATCGGAAGGAAGAAAACATGTCGAAGGAAACCTTGGAACGTTGTCTTGAACTCATCAAGATGATGCCAGATGTACACACGGTTGATATTACGGGTGGTGCTCCCGAAATGAATCCGCACTTTCGTTGGTTTGTAGAGGAATGTACTAAGTTGGGAAAAACAGTGATGGATCGTTGCAACCTAACGATTATCATGGCCAACAAAAAGTATCACGACATGCCAGCGTTTTTTGCAAAACACAAAGTACATGTGGTTTCCTCACTCCCCTACTTTAGCAAGAGTCGTACCGACAGTCAACGTGGTGATGGTGTTTTTGAAGATTCCATCAAAGCGCTACAATTGTTGAACGAAGTAGGATATGGTGTTGAAGGAAGTGATCTAAAATTGGATTTGGTTTACAACCCTTCTGGTGCCTTTTTGCCAGACAGTCAAGAAACATTGCAAGCTGAATTCAAACGCCAGTTAAAAAGAAAATACAACATCACTTTCAACAATCTTTTTGCAATTACGAATCTACCAGTCAGTCGCTTTTTAGACTACCTAATTGAGAGTGACAACTATCAAAGCTACATGCAATTATTAGTGGAGAGCTTCAACCCTGGAACCATTGAGGGGCTGATGTGTCGAAATACAATTTCAGTGAGCTGGGATGGTTATATCTATGATTGTGATTTTAATCAAATGCTTGATCTAAAAGTAGCTGCTCCTAATGCACAACACATCAACGAAGTCGACTTTGAGCAGTTGAATAATCGAAATATTGTGGTGAACCAACATTGCTATGGCTGTACCGCTGGTGCTGGGTCTAGCTGTGGTGGGGAAACGGTGTAGGAATTGGAATTAGAATTAGAATTAGAATGGGAACCTGTCTGGCCGCCAGGCAAGATTAGAATGTCCCTCTGACGCGATATGCTGCGCGCAGATTTCCCTTCAAGAATTAAGGGCGCGCTTGGAATTAGAACAGAAATTATGAATGCCCTCTAACGTAAGTTTGCGATAGAGGGCATTCCCACCTATCCATCGGCTAGGCAAGTTCCCATTCCCATTCAAACACGATAAAGGGCCATTCTAACTCTAATTTTGATTCTAACTCTAATTTTAGTTCTAATTCTAACTTCGATTCTAATTCTTACGTCAAAAGTGATACATTTGTATAAACAAAATTCAAATTATTCACATGAGACAAATTATCAACCTTAGTTGCTTTATTCTTACATTTCTTACACTCAGCTCTTGCGTATCTAGCCAAAAGTTTAAAGATATGGAGATGGTAAAAAACCGTTACCAACGTCAAGCTGATTCCCTACGCAATAGCCAAGCTGACAATAATGAAATGGAAGCCTCTCTTATTCGCCTTGAAAACGAAGTCAAAAATTGCGAACAAGAACTCAAATCAACACGTGAACACTACGCCAGTCAAGTCACCTATGCTGAAGATTTACAGGTTCGTTTTGATGAGCTTTTAGAGCAAAATAAAATGCTTTTAAATGCCTCTTCCAATGACATTCAAACGCTGAGCGAAAGTAAAGCAGCATGCCAAGTTGATCTCAATAGAAAAACACGTGAGGCTGAACGCCTTAAAGCGGCACTTGCTGCCTGCGAAAGTAGGCCGATCCCTGAACCTATTGTTGAAAACTGCGACGAATTCCGTAGCCAAGTAAACGAACTTAATAACTTACTCCAAGAAAAAGATCAAGCACTGCTTTCTTTACGAAATAAAGTAAACCAAGCACTGACTAACTTCTCTAGCTCAGACCTTTCGGTTAGCCAACGCAATGGAAAAATTTATGTCTCACTAAGTCAAGGACTTTTATTTAAAACGGGTAGTGACCAAATTGACTGGAAAGGTAAAAAAGCCATTCAACAATTAGCAGGTGCACTTAATACCAGCAAGGATGTCAACATCATGGTAGAAGGACACACTGATTCTAGCGGAAGCGCAGCTAAAAACTGGGACCTAAGCGTTCGTCGTGCAACTTCTGTTGTAAAAGTATTGACTGGTGCTGGGGTTGACCCCAAACGTGTGATTGCTGCTGGAAGATCGTTATATTTACCAGTTGCCTCTAACAGCACAAGTGCTGGCAAAGCACAAAATCGTAGAACTGAAATTATACTAACACCTAATTTGGATGAGTTATATAAGTTGATTAATAACTAGGTTCTTGGATTTCGACGATACTCATTTGTGAGAACGTTTCCTTAATCCTTTATTTTTCATTGACTCACATTGAGGTGTCGAAGATTTAGTATTTTTTTGATTTGTCCCAACTACTTGTATGTTTTTAAAAAACTTATGGCTCAGCCTTTTATTCTGTTTGTTCTGTTGCCCAATGCAGGCACAACAGAAGGCTCGCTGTGAAGTACAATACCTTGATGATCCAATTCATTTAGCGCGACAAGCTGAGATAGAAACACATACTCAGAATTGGATTCGCAATAATGAACGGCAAACTTCTGTTCGCGAAGTGATCACAATTCCAGTTGTTGTACATGTGGTTTATTTTGACGAAACAGAGAACATATCTGACCAGCAAATCTACAATCAGATACAAGTACTGAATGAAGACTTTCGATTTTTAAACGAAGATAGAGATCGTATTCCTTCCGCCTTTCAAGGAGATGCGGCAGATGTTGGATTTGAATTTTGTTTGGTAAACATTGACCCTGAGGGAAATCCAACCAATGGAATTACCCGCACACAAACGATGTACGAATGCGTTGGCAATACCGTTGATGAGTTAGCTCCAGATGGGACGCCTCGATTGTTTTATTCGAATAAAGGAGGTCGCGATATTTGGGATTCAGAACAGTATCTCAATCTTTATGTCGCCAATACCTGTGGTCGTTTTTTAGGTCGAGCCAAATTGCCTGGCACGGTTTCTCCCAATGAAGATGCGGTCACGATTGACTATGATCATTTTGGTGACAACTGTAGCCCTTCCTCCTTTCCCTTTGACCTTGGACGAACTGCAACTCATGAGGTTGGTCATTTTTTTAACCTACGTCATATCTTTGGTGATGCCACCGGATGCAGCATGGATGACCTTGTGGAAGATACACCACTTCAAGATACTGCTTATTTCGGTTGCCCTACGCACCCTCAACTCTCTTGTAGCTCCTTTGATCAGTTTATGAATTTCATGGGCTTTGTAGACGATCGTTGCATGCAGATGTTTACCAATGGCCAAAGAGACCGTATGATGGCAACCTTAGCTTCAGGTGGTCCTCGCAATGGCTTAGCGATGAGTTCTTTATGCAATACTCCCTCTGTTCCTACTGAAGATGTTTTGACTGTTTTTCCAAATCCAGTCAACGACTGCCTGCATCTTAACTTTGAAACAAGCTCTAGCGAAAAAGTAGCTATTCGATTATTCAATCCACTTGGTCAAATCGTCTATGAAAATAAAAATCAGAACCCTCTTGCACTTAAATCAATCAATACCACCAATTTAGCAGGAGGCGTTTATTGGTTGGTGATTGAATATGGAGATGAGCGAATTTCGAAAAAGGTGATGAAGTGAAAGGTATAAGGAGTGAAGGGTATAAGGTTTGAAGTTTTGAAGGACACTCAGGTGCGGAGCCTACGTATCGCGTATCCTTCAGACCTTCAAACCTTCCCTCCTTCAAACCTTAAAAAACCTTCAAACCAAACAAAATCGCTTAGCTCCATAATTTTAAACTAAAGGTAAAACTGAAATTAAAACAGAGCCTCCAACTTTCCAACTTCTTTCCCTATCTTCACAAAAAAACAAATATCATGAAAGTATATTCTATCCTTATGGTTCTAGCCTTATTTTTAGCGCAAGATTGCAACAACCGTACTACCGATAATTCATCAACCGACGACACTACTGTTGATTTAGGTGAGAAGCGAATTTTGATAAAAATGCAAAAGAATCCCTGTTTTGGAAAATGTCCAATTTACGATATATCGATTTACACAGATGGCTACGTGGAATATAATGGACAACGCTTTGCAGACAAGCTTGGTAAATATTCTAAAGAAATTCCAACAGCGCTTGTCCATGATTTGTACAAAGAATTTAATACCATTGGTTTTATGGAAATGATAGAAATCTTTCCAACAAAGTTACCTGACCTGCCGAAAACAAGAATTACATTTCATCCAGATGCAGCGACTAAGCATACGGTTGTGGGTGACAAATATCGTCCGGAAGAGTTACTTGCTCTCGATAAAAAACTAACCGATATTGCAAATTCTGAAGGCTGGACTTTACTTGAGAAAAAAGAGAATAGCAAAAACCTTCCTGACTATTTTATTCGCGATCAAATCATTACGAAGTTCAATAAAGACATTGATATCCCAACTTACATCGAATCACATAAGCAGTATGGTTTGGATATCAAAAAACGTATCGCTCCTAAGTCTGACCTATGGCTTTTGACTTTTGATACTTTAAAAATTAATCCTTCTGACATGTTGCTTTTATTGAAAGATTCGGAGGAAGTAGAAATTGCTGAATTTAATAAGCAGCTGAATAATCGGAATGGGAGGAATTAATTGAGTTAGAATTAGAATTTGAGTTAGAATTTGAACCTGTCTGGTCTATCTGGCTAGCTAGACAGGCCGCTAGGCAAGATTAGAATGGCCTTCTGTCGTGAAGGAATGAGAATGCCCCACTAACGCGTGGTACTATAAACGAGGGAAAACTGAAACTTTGACTTTAACTTCATTGCAACTCTAACTTTGATTGAAAAGAGAAGGAATAGGAATGAGCCCTCAAACGCGATATTATTGCGCGCAGATTTCCCTTTAGGGATTAAAGGTGAGTGATAGGAATAGGAATAGGAATAGGAATAGGAATATAGTTACAATGAAGTTACAGTATTTACTTGAGTATGGGACATTATGATCTTTTATTGACATCTCAACTGAACCTAAAAATTTAATTATTCTTATGAGGAACTTATATTTCTTTCTCAGCCTAATGCTATTTTTTGCTTGCCAAGCAACAGTGGATGAACAAACAAATTCTGACAAAATATCTACTCCTACTCCACCGACTGATCTTGCTACGAAGTTTCAAGTTGACACTTCTATTTTCGAAACCTTTGAAATGGCAGAAGGAGACACCAGCTACCTGATGAAAAAGTACTTCATTGTATTTTTAAAAGAGGGACCTAATCGATCGCAAGGAAAAGAAGAAGCTGCTAAAATTCAGACGGCACATATGGAACACATGGAACGATTGGCCAATGAAAAAAAGATTTGTATTGCAGGTCCTTTTGCAGAAGCGGGAAATATCAAAGGTCTGGTGATTTATAGTGCTTCGAGTTTGGAAGAAGCGAAACAGATGACGAGTGAAGATCCGGCGGTAAAAGCGGGCCGTTTGTTAGTAGAGGTCCATCCGTTTTGGGCAGCTGTAGGAAGTGGTTTATTTTAGTTACACCACTCCATCAAAATCCACCAAAGCCTTGTCCACCATCGGCCCTGTTCCTCTGATAGGGAACCTTTAGGAAATCCATCGAACCAGGTTTTACTTTTAGTGAAAAGTTGAAAACATTTCTTTCAGGAGTCCAACTCATGCTCATTTCCCAACAATGGAGATCTCTATAAAAAGTAAACTGTGGATAAACCAGACGCTTGGAATTAAAATCATAGGCAATTCTATTTATAGAAATTCGCCACTTGTCTGTTAGTTGAATTTTACCCGTAAGACTAAGGTTATGTGTTGTAATTGCGAACGTATCTTTCGCAGAACCGTTGCTTTCAATTCGAGTCAAAGTAGTTCTTAGCTGATGACTAAACTTAAAATTACCTAGCATATCAAGCAAGCTTTCGGGCCCAGTATCCTTCTTTTTGGAGGCATCCACTTTCCCACTTGAGTTTTTACCATTTCCAGAAAATATATCTACTAGTTTTTTAATGGTAAAACCAGTGTTCAATGAAGCAGATGCTGTACTAAAACGGAACAGCTTTTTACGTTGATCCCAAACCAACCGATTTTGCCGTTTGCCATCTTTGAAGGTATACGGGTCAAATGTCGCTTGTAGATTAAGTCTTGAGAATCCATTTAGAATGTTCGTATTCCCACTCATATTAATTATGCTCCAAGCCATTGAGTCAGCCGCGAGGTTGTATCTTCCTGAAATATCAATAGAGTTGAGTAACTTAAATTTCTGGAAGGTAGAATCTTTTTTAGAATAGTACTTCCCTTCTATAATGTTACCAATGTTGTACGTAAGGTTCATTTGCTTACCTCCTGTTGGCGCGGTCCCATAAAGACCACCTTCAAAAATGGAGTATTCTAAAAGATCAATATCATCCAAGGTACTTCGTTGAACTTCTCTGAAATAATCCCAAAAATCCGTTGTAAAGTCTGGGGTATAACTCAAACCAGCTCGTGGTTTAATTACATGACGAACACCACGTAACCATCCTTTTTTGAATTGTATCAAACCAAATATTTCAGTACTCACATTTGCATTCGCATTGAAGGTACGAAGTGGTTTAAAACCAAAATTATTTACATCTTCAATCGATCCGTATGCTATTGTATCTAAGGAGTAAATTCCACCTTCTTTATTAATCCAAATCGTATCAAGAACCGGTGTAGGATCGAATTGCTTTTCAAGGGTTTTGAAATTCCAAATTTCAGTATAAGAGCCTCCTGTATTAAAATTGAAGTACTTGAAGAATCGGAAACCAGAGGCATTTAAGTCGACTTTATGTTTCACTCCAAACTTCGCCTCATCCAAGGTTTTTTGTGTAAACAAAGTGGTGTCCTTTGCCGTGAATTTATTCTGTGCATTCCCAGTATAAGAAACTCCGATTTTTTCGTACCACTGTTCTGGTTTGCCGGGCTTCCTCATCCCTTTGAAGGGGTTGACCCGTCTCATATTGAAATTCAAATTTGGAAAACTAACAGTTACGTCTCTGGTTCCTGAATTCTGAGAGTGATTGAAAGAAGCACTTAGTGAATATGGTTTACCTGGAAATATTTTGTTAAAATTCAGATTGGAGCTTAAGTTTTTTTCAAAAACAACATCAACATCATTATCAACTAAACTTTGATGATTGTTGGTTTGGATATTAATGCTACCACCGAATTTATTCGTTGGATGTGCCGTTGGATCTTGGGTGTGATTCCATTTGATAGCAAAGGATTGTGTATTCGCAATATCAACACTTCCCGGTACTTCAGTTCTTTGATTACCAAAATCTATGTTTAAATTCCCACTGTATTTATAACGTTTTTTATAACGTGTGAGGGCGTGCAGACCAAATGTTCCGCGAGTATATATATCACCTGTCAATTGCAAATCTACGCGATCGTTGATTGGAAAGTACCAACCAATTCTTTTCAAACCAAAGCCCCAACGCTCTGAATATTCATAGTTATCAGGAAAAATCAATCCAGTACTTTTTTGTTGATTCAGTGGAAAGAAACCAAATGGTAACCAAAGCGGTGTTGGTACTCCCCCCAATTCTACATTCGATGGGCCTACGACTATGACTTTATTCGGAACGACTTTTTGCTTTCTACTACGAATACAAAAATGAGGATCAGGATGATTACAAGTTGAAAACGATGCACCCTCACTAAAAATGTGGTCATCATGCTGATCTTCTTCTGCTCCTTTTCCTGTAAACTTCCCTTTACCGGCTCGAACATAGATATCGTTGTATTGCGAAACGGCATCATAAATAATCCCTTTGCTCGTTTTGAAATTGTATCTTAATTTCTTTGAATCAAAGGTCTCTTCCCCTTCTTCAAATTTAGTCACTCCTGATCCACGACCCAAACTATCCTTTATTCCCTCCGCAATGACGATATTTGTCGTCCAGTCAAACACGATATAATCTGCTGTTAATGTAATGGACTCGTACTTAACATAAGCCTCTCCCCCTAGTCCCCATAAATGCAGTTTGCTATTTTTAATATCATAGTACATCGAGTCTTTTCCATAGGACTCCACCTCAGCATCAAGTGCGTCTTCAGAAAAAGCCACTTGAGCGGGTTGTTTAATTTCAAATTCAAGAGAATCTATCGTCGTGAGGGTAGAATCGATGGGATTACCAAGGGAATCGAGTGCAATAGCTGTAGAATCGGCCAGAGTTGCTACAAAACTCGTATCAATGCCAGGCATACTCATAGTAGCTGAATCAGGAGTAATCTGTGCTTTAAGCGTCTGTAAGCCAAGCATTAATCCCAAAATTGTTATGAGTACTTTTGTTTTCAAATAATTAATGTTTTTCTTTGTGTTTTATCTTACGAAACGCTATCAGAACAATAAAAGATGAGAACGATATTATTCCAATTAACGATCATTTTCTCGGTTCTACCCCTTGTTAACAACCACTTTAACACTTCCTTAAATTTTAACATTTCAAATTGCGCACAAGGTAGTATTTTTAAGCTTACGCACAGCGAAAAAAAATGTAACAAAACCCATTGTTTTTTTACCAATACTGATGAAAGTAGTCCATTAATTGCCACACCTGACTTCGGTACCGAAATGGGAGAATATGTGCGATCTAATTTTAAAAAGGACGATAATTATTCTATCAAAACGGTCGTAATCGACCCTGGGCATGGTGGACGTGATGGTGGTACCTCTGGAAAATATTCTGTTGAAAAAGATATAGCACTCAATATCGCACTGCGATTGGGCAACAGCATAAAAGGTAACTTTCCCAATATTCGTGTCATTTACACGCGTACTAAGGATGTTTTTGTGAATCTAGACAAACGATCAAGCATTGCTAATAAGAACAAAGCGGACCTATTTATCTCTATTCACTGTAATTTCTTGGAAGATGGTGGTGCCGTCAAAGGCAGCGAAACATACGTAATGGGCTTGCATAAAGCCACGGAAAACTTGAATGTAGCCAAACGGGAAAATTCCTCCATTCTGTATGAACAGAATTATCAACAAACTTACGCAGGTTACGATCCCAACTCTACCGAAGGGCACATCATTTTATCGATGTATCAAAATGCCTATCTAGAGCAGAGTATTCTCCTTGCGGATCAAATAGAACGAAATATTGCCAGCTATACGCGAAAAAGAAGTCGTGGGGTTAAACAGGCTGGCTTTGTTGTTTTGAAACAAACCACTATGCCTAGCGTTTTAGTTGAAACGGGCTACCTTAGCAACCCAGAAGATGAGCGCTTTTTATCCAGTGAAGCAGGGCAATCAGATATGGCTATTTCAATTCTCAAAGCTTTTATAGACTATAAGAAAGCGATTGAGGAAACTGAAACGTCTAATTCCTACTTAGCTCCTGTCAGATCTCAGCAAGTTTCTACGACTGACACTGCTTTTGAACCTGCTCAACCTGCTCCCGTTCGTAAGGGAATGAATCCTGAAATTCCGGTCAGTAGCGCAGAAACGGTATATAATGATCGTATTCAGTACAAAGTTTTACTGAAATCATCAGAAAAATTGGTGGACACCAGCAAATCACCTTGGAGAAACGTTTCTTATTCAGTACAGGTGGTAGAAGAGCATGGTGTTTATAAATACCTCGTTGTTGGTTTTAAAACGAAAGAGACGGCAATCATTGCTAAAAATAATTTGAGACGACAGGGGTTTAATGAAGCTTTTGTGGTAGCTTACCTCGATGGGAAGCGGATTGATTTGCCGTGATGGTTGAGTTGCAGTTTCAGTTAGAATTGCAGTGAAGTGGCAGTTTTTAATTTGATGGGACGATTGTACTAAATAAAGAATAATTCATATTAGTGGGAACTTAGATTTTCTGCTTCAGTCTTCGGACTAAAAAACACAATACATGTCTAACGAAAGTAAAATTGGAATATTAGCGATTATCACCATTGCCGTATTCATTATTGGATTTAAGTTCATAAAAGGACAAAACGTTCTTTCTTCTTCACAACTCATTTACGTGAAGTATGAATCCGTTGATCAACTATCTATTTCATCTCCTGTTCTCCTTAGTGGATTTCAAGTTGGGATAGTGAACGACTTGTACCTTGATCCGGACAACATGAATTCAATTATTGCAATTCTTGATATTGATAATTCAATTAAAATCCACAAGGATGCGGTAGCAGAAATCATGAGTGCTTCTATGATGGGTGGTAAAGCGGTTCGGATATCCAATAACAAACCTTGCTCGGGGGCAGACTGCGCAGTAAGCAATGATTTTTTAAAAGGTCGTACGCTAGGCATGTTGGAAGCGATGGTTCCTGCTGGCGATGTTGAACAGTATCTCAAAATTGCGAAAGAAAACCTTGGCCCTGCATTTGATGATTTGAATGCAAAATTAAAAGACCCGAACGATGACAACATGATTGGAAAGACATTCCAAGATTTGCAATTAACGATGGCGAATTTAAATGCCGCTACCACT
This sequence comes from uncultured Saprospiraceae bacterium, assembly GCA_937959375.1. Taxonomy (GTDB): domain Bacteria; phylum Bacteroidota; class Bacteroidia; order Chitinophagales; family Saprospiraceae; genus CALGLS01. Next base: position 6,162 of record CALGLS010000085.1, on the reverse strand, counting down.
AAACTCAACAGCATGCTTGCCAATTCTTCTGGCAAAATAAATTCGACGCTTGCAAACGCTCAATCTATTTCAGGAAACTTAGAAGCTAACAATGAAAAAATCACTGCTGTGCTTGACAACTTTGCATCGCTTAGCGCAAAGCTGAATGAGATTGATATGAAAGGTACCGTTGATCAAACTAAGACGACTTTAGCAAGTACTGACGAAGCGATTGGTAAGTTGAAAACAACTTTAGAAAATGCGGACAAGGCCCTAAATGAATTCGGTGCTTTAGCAAAAAACATCAATGAAGGTGACGGCGCAATCAGCATGTTGATGAAAGATGAGGCTTTCGCCCAAAAGCTTAGCAAAACTGTAACTGACCTAGATGTCTTATTAAAAGATTTCAAAGATCATCCTTACAACTATATGCCGCTTAAATCCCGAAGAAAAGTAACAAAATGGAGAAAGAAAGACGGGGAGAACAACTAGGTCCTCCAGAGGTACCTAAAAAAAGAGTTCAATTAAAAGCCATCCGCAATAGCTACGCGGACATGGGTGTAGAGGCTTTTTACAAAAGCCAAGGATCGGTCTATACCAATCCACATTTTCCGTACATTTCTACCCTACTTCGCAATAACGAATCTCGCATCGACTATAGCAATATTCTTGACTTTTGTTGTGGTAGTGGCGAGGTCAGTCAGGTTCTTTTAGAACTGGGTTATGAATACTCAGAAGGCTCTGATCCGTTTACACAAAAAGCTTATGTGGCTGCCATGAATAAGGCTTGTCTTGGTTACTCTTTTCAGGATGTGATCAAAGGTAAAATGGATGGTCGACGTTACTCTTCCATCATCTGTAGTTTTGCCATGCACCTCTGCCCAGAGAAAAAATTATATCCTTTAATTCAACAATTATTTAACTGCACGGATCAATTGGTTTTACTGACACCGCATAAACGTCCGAAGTTGGATGTGGTGGATGGTGTAGTTTTAGAGTTTGAAGATTTTACTTTGACGGAACGGGGAAAGAAGGTGCGGTTGAGGAGTTATCGGAGGAGTTAGAATTAGAATTAGAGTGTGAATTAGAATTAGAATTAGAATTAGAATTAGAATGCTCGAATAACGTGAGGGGAAACTGACTTTTTAATAATTGGACGTTTGCTAAACTTTCAAAGTTTGGTAAATGTTGCTAAAAGTAAGATTTGGCCTTAAGTGCGCTTCTATCGCATATTTTAAACCTGCTTTTGCCGGCAGGCGCAGGCGCTGAGATGCTGAATTGCCCGTGAAATGTAGTAGGACGTGTGAGGGCGCTGAGAGATTTTTAGTTTCGCTAAAATTTGAACGTGGGGGCAGATTTCTAGTTTTATTGAAATTCAATTCGATCACTTTTGATAACGTTTACCAAATTTTGAAAGTTTAGCAAACGACTAACGCGAGAATCACGTCAGAGAGCAACTTCCCACTTCCTAAAAAACATTCACTTCACGAGACAAAGCAACTCCAAATTTCTTCTTAACCGAAGCTTGTATCTTTTCTGATAGTTTCAATATATCTTTTCCTTTTGCATTTTTATGGTTAACCAAAACTAGGGCTTGTTTGGCGTGGCAGCCAGCGTCACCGATTCGTTTTCCTTTCCATCCGGCTTGTTCGATAAGCCAGCCAGCAGGGACTTTTACTCGTCCATCTGGGAGTGGGTAATTGGGTATTTGTGGGTATGCCTTTTGTAATTTTTTGAAAGCTCCTGCGGATAGCTCTGGGTTTTTGAAGAAGCTACCGGAGTTACCGATCTTGGCAGGATCGGGTAGTTTAGATGAACGAATCTTGATGACGGCTTTGCTGACCTCTTTGATGGTCGGTGTTTTTACTTTCATCTCTGCCAAGGTATTTTTAATGGCGCCATAGGAGACATTTACTTTTGGAGATTTCGAAAGTTTTAGGATAACTCTCGTAATAAAATATTTGCCTTTTAGCTTTCGCTTAAATACAGATTCACGGTAAGCGAATTGGCAGTCCTCTTTTTTGAATTGCTCTAGTTTTCCTGTCTTTAAGTTGACCGCTTCTAGTGCGTGAAATACATCTTTGAGTTCGACTCCGTAGGCACCGATGTTTTGGATGGGTGCTGCGCCTAATGTTCCGGGAATTAGCGATAGGTTTTCGATACCTCCCAATCCATTTTTGATACACCAAAGTACGAATTGATGCCAGTCTTCTCCCCCACCTGCTGCAACGTAAACACTATGCTTGAAGTCGCGGATGATCTTTCTTTCTTTGATTTCGTTTTTTAAAACTAAGGCTGCTACGTCTTGAGTGAGAAGCATATTAGAGCCGCCTCCTAATATGAAATAGGGGCCTTTTTCTGTGGAGATTAGGGTTTGAAGTTCTTTGGCAGAGTTGATGGTGAGAAAGCGAGTGGCTTTCACATTCATGCCAAAGGTGTTGTATGGTTTGAGAGAGATATTTTGCTTGATGTTTTGCATAATTACTTATGGCTTTACCATAGGGTGGTTGGTTTATTTCGTTGTGTTGTAACTGATTTAGAATTCTACGTAGTCGTAGCCCCAGAATCCTTTTTTTACTCGGAGGAGGACCTGTGTTTTTGGGTCAACGTTTTCAAAGGGATTTGTTTTTGTTTTTAGGCGTTTTACTACTTCGTCTTTTATTACAAAAATGTAGTAGCCAGTCACATCCATTTGTTCCCCTTGTAATTGACCATACTTACTCGAGTAGAAGGCTCTTACGGAGACCATTTCTACTGGTTCTTCGCGTATGGTACTGAAGGATAAAGCATGATTACTAAAGGATGCAAATAAAGGAAAAAAAAGCATACTCAACATAAAACAGCCTACCATTATTTTGAATTTATCGAGCAACTCCATTGTCGATTTATCTTTTATTAGCAAGTAGCCTACTCCACCTCCAAAAATGGCTCCTACTAAGATAGCTCGAATGACTAATGATCCAATTTCAAAGGTATTATGAAAGTACTTGATTTCGAGAACGAAAAGAAGCATTAACAATAAGATACCAATAATGATCGCGATGGACTTGATGTACTCATCTCGTTTTAATTTGATGCGGTTTCTGCCGCTACTGGGAGTTGGGAATAGGTCGAACATGGTGGTGGTTTTATTGAAAGACGGAAGACCGAAGACGGAAGTCCGAAGTTTTCCCTTTATCGTAAATTATGGTCGCGAGAAACTTCGGTCTTCGGTCTCCCGACTTCGGTCTTACTTATACTTCCTTATTAGCCTCAAACTGCAACTTCGCTAAATGGCTGTACGCACCATCCTCCACAGCCGATAACTCTTCGTGCGTTCCTTGCTCGATGATTTTTCCGTCGTCCATTACATAGATGCAATCTACTTCGCGAATGGTCGCAAGACGATGTGCAATGATGATTGAAGTACGACCTTCCATCAAAACGTTTAGCGCTTCTTGTACGACTTTTTCCGACTCAGCATCTAGTGAAGAGGTTGCTTCATCTAGCAATAGAATCGAAGGATTACGTAAGATGGCTCGCGCAATAGCAACACGCTGACGCTGCCCCCCAGAGAGTTTAACGCCACGCTCCCCTACTATTGTTTCAAACTTTTCAGGAAACTGATTAATGAATTCAAAAGAGTTGGATTGCTTGGCAGCTAAGATTACATCTTCACGACTAGCATCCGGTTTTCCGTAAAGGATATTTTCATAAATGGTTCCACCAAAAAGCATTACCTCTTGTGGTACGATAGCAATTTGATTTCTAAAAGTAGCGAGGTCGTAATCTGTACTCTTCTTTCCATCTACTAATATTTCGCCTTGAGCGAGATTATAAAAACGAAGTAGCAATTGTACAATCGTTGATTTACCGGCCCCAGAAGTTCCGACCAAAGCTACTTTCTCTCCTGCTTTTATTTTGAAATTGATTCCTTTTAATACTTGTATATCCTCTCTAGTTGGATAAGCGAAATGCACCTCTTTATATTCAATATCTCCACTAATTGGTGTTTTTACTTTTCCGGAAGGATTTTCAACACTTACTTCACCTTCTGTATCTAATATTTCACGAATGCGTTCTGTTGCTCCAATCGCACCTAGTAATTGCGTATAGAAATTTCCTAGTCCAGCAATAGCACCACCAAGTATCGCAGTGTATGAAACAAAGGCAATCAAATCACCAGAAGTCATATCACCTGAGAGCATCAAATGAATGGCCTGCCAGATAATAAAAAAGAGTGCTCCAAATAAAACAGAAACAATAAAAGCCGAGAACAAGGCTCGCCCTTTTGCAAACTTCATGGCGGTCTTTACCAAACCATCAATCGAACTTCCATAGCGACTGGCTTCAAACCATTCATTGGTAAATGACTTGACCACATTAATAGATGAAAGGGTTTCACTTAGAATGATATTCGTTTCTGCTAAACCTTGCTGACGCTCTTTTGAAAGTGCTCTAATCTTTCTTCCAATAAAAATAGCTCCGACCACTATGACTGGAAAAGTCAGCAACATTATTAAGGCCAACTTCCAACTAATCAAAAAGATCAAAACGATTCCTGTAATCATGATGATGATTTGGCGAACAAACTCTGCAAGTACAATTGAGAATGCGCTAGCCAGTTGCGCTACATCGGCAGTAACTCTACTTATCAGTTCACCAACTCTGTTTTTTTCGTAGAAAGTAATTGGAAGGGTTAGCATCTTTTCGTAAACGGCTTTCCGTACATCTGCGATTCCTCTTTCACTAGCATTTGCGAAAAGCATCACTCTATAATACGAAATCACACCTTGCAATATTAGGATGACCACTAAAAACCAGCCAGCTTGCTCAAGAGAAAACATGGCATTTTCGGGTTTACCAGCGGCGACATCTACCATTTGACCAACCAAATAAGGAAAGATCATAAAAACCAAACTTCCAAAAAATAGTAAGACTAGACCAGCGATCAGGTACCATTTATATGGACTGACAAAAGCGAATATCTTAAGGGCTTTTTTAAAGCTTTCTTTACTAAATTTAGGTTTAGGAGTATCCTCCTCTACTTTTTCAAATCTTCTCGACATATAGTTTCAATTATTACGAGTCAAAGGTAAGTAAGTGCTTGGAGAAAAGTGAATCGGAGGAAGACCGAAGACGGGAGACCGAAGTCTGAAGCTTCCTATGAGCGCAAAAACACGTTAGAGGGAAACTTCGGACTTCCGTCTTCGGACTTCCGTCTAACAAACTAGCATCCCTCCTTCAATTGACTACCAATGAATTACATATAAGATAAAAATTTATTCATATAAAACTACCCAAAAAGTGGTAGAAATGTAAAATTTGGAACACATTTCGCAATATGTTCGATAGATCCATTAACCACCCTCCTCTTTTTTCCCTCCATACAATTTTCTTACAATAACCATATTCAGTTTTGCTGAACATTACGACCATGAAAAAACAAACCACATCTAACACCACTTTTTGGGTGCGCATCAATGTAAGTACACTTCTTTTACTTTTTTGTTGTTTTGCCATCAATGCCCAAGATTGCTACTTTACTACTTCTTACGAAATTATTGATATCGCATCTAACGGTGACGGCACCTGCGATTACACCATAGACCTTTGTGCTGAGGTTGATGAAAATGCCATTGTGCATACCATCGAATACAGCGTTATGTATGACAGCAATGGCGACGGCGATACGGAGTCGGTTGTTACGTATAACTTTACACCAGGTATTCAAATTCCAAATGGCAATTACTGCTTGTCTTCTTCTGCTCCAGCGCAGACGTTTACGATCACTACCCCATGTGGAAATGATATTACATTGGTTGTATCTGGTACAAATAGTACGACAAACGAGGAATGCATGAACATGATTGAGGATGTGATTTTAGAAACGATAGATGAACCTAATCCTTTTGACTTTGTTGAAATTCAAGCAGAGGAAGAATTAAAATCAGAATCTATCAATAAGGGTTCAAATGGAGTTATTCCAACAAGTTTTGCACGAGCAGTAAAGACGTATGTGCTGTATCCTAGCTTGGCGCAAAATGTTATTAACCTTGAGTTACCAACTGCTTATGAAGAACAGGTGAATATGATGGTAACGGATTTAAATGGTCAAGTACTGACTCAGTTTTTGCTTGAAGCTGGTAACACTAAAACAGAGATTAATGTAACTGGATTGAATCCGGGATATTACTTTGTAGT
>CALGLS010000084.1 GCA_937959375.1 uncultured Saprospiraceae bacterium | reverse complement strand
TAAACCACCTCAGCTACAACAAAAGTACTTCCGCCAACATAAATCAAATCACGAGCAGTAGTTGCTTTTTTAGCAGCTTCCAAAGCATTAGCAACAGAGCCATATGCCTCGCCTTCTAATCCATGCTCAGCAGCTTTTTCTTTTAGTGCTTTATCATCAAGACCACGAGGGATATCGGCTTTGCAGAAATAGTAGGTTGCATCTTTAGGTAAGTGGTTGAGTAACTTTGCAATGTCTTTGTCATTCACCATACCGATGACCATGTGCAGACTCTTTCTTTTTATTTCAGCAAGATCTTTCATGGCAATTTGGAGCCCAGAATCGTTATGAGCCGAATCCGCGATAATGGTTGGTTTAGAACCAATCACTTCCCAGCGACCGATATAGTTGGTCAACTCACGAAGATTCGGCAAACCGTTGCGAATATCATATTCACGAACCATTTTGAAAAGGTTAAGATCGTTGAGCTCTTCTAGTGCTTGGAAAAAAGTTGTAACGTTTTTGTCCATTACAGAACCCAATAAATTGATGTGTACATCTGGGTAGCAACAAATATCCCCACGGTAAAGAGAATATACGGAATGTGTCGGAGTTCGTTTTTTTAGTTCAGCGCGATAGGATTGATCACCGAATGTAATTTTCGCGTTTTTCTCTGCTGCTTTTTGTTGAAAAATAGGTGCTACCTCTTCTTGGTATTCACCAATCACAACACGCGTTTCTTCTTTTATGATTCCTGCTTTTTCTAGTGCGATTTCTGGCAAAGTATCGCCAAGCATATTTTGGTGATCGTAACTAATATTTGTGATGACACAAAGATCTGGATTTAGAATATTGGTGGAGTCCAAACGTCCTCCCAAACCTGTTTCAATAATTGCAATATCAACTTCTTGTTTTGCAAAATAATCGAATGCCATGGCAACCGTTATTTCGAAAAAAGAAGGCTTTATTTTTTCAATGCTTGCTTTGTGCGTATCTACAAAATTCACAACTTCTTCTTCAGGAATAAATTCACCATTTATCTTGATGCGTTCTCTAAAGTCACGATAGTGAGGAGAAGTGTACAAGGCTGTTTTGTAACCACGATTTTGCAATACAGCTGCGAGCATGTGTGCAACCGTACCTTTGCCATTGGTTCCAGCAATGTGGACCGTTGGATACTTTTCCTGTGGGTGGTCGAGCAAATCACAAAGTGCCTGAATATTACCTAGATCTTTTTTGTAGGCAGCAGCCCCTTCCCGTTGAAACATAGGAAGTTGCTCATATAGATATTCGAGTGTTTGCTTGTAGGTGAAAGTTGTACCCTGCATTTGTAAAATTAGTATTGTGTTTCTATTGTTTTGACAAGTTTTGTAATTTACATCACAAGCAAAAATAAATCAAAGTTCGCTTTGCAAATTGGTTTAAAGCTGACTTTGATATTTGTCAATACAAACAAAAAATTATAAGATTCGGTTACTATTATCTGAGACGAGGTTTAGTCGCATTCTCTAGCCAGTTGGGGTTGGTTATTTAATTCTCAGAAATTGCTCAAAACAAAAAAAGAGCAGCGTCAAAGCTACTCTTTTTTTGTGCATTTTCGCACTTAAAACAAGGTAAGATTTATAAATAAAAAATCGTAATATTTAAAGAGGCGTTTACTGCAACTTGAATATGTAAGTGATGTATCCACATTGACTATCTTCATCAGACTTTTCAAATCTGTATTTCTTTGCATTTGCAATAGCCAGCTTTTTTAATTTTGAGCTAAATGAAGTTGATCCTTTTTGAGTTTGTTTAGTGCTAATCACTTTACCGTTGCTATCTACACAAACCTTCAGTCGTATCTTTCCAGTTTCTTGAAAGTTACCTTGAACCGGTCCACCTGGCGTATATCCACGACCTCCAAAACCTTCAACATCACCGTTACCTGTTCCCTCTCCAGAAAGAACGGTTGCGTCAGGGTCACCGGTAGGATTTCCTGCATTTCCAGATGTCCCTGAGTTACCTTGACTATTACCGCTAGATCCTTGACCACCACTAAAGGCATCTTTAAATTTATTTTTGGCGTCTTCTTTAGCTTTTGCTTTTGCAGCAGCAGCATCTGCTTTTGCTTTTTTTGCAGCGGCGGCGGCAGCTGCTTCAGCTGCTGCTGCCTCTTCTTGTGCTTTCTTTTTTGCAGCGGCAGCTTCAGCTGCTTTCTTCTTTTTAGCTGCAGCTATTTTACGTGCGTTTGACTCGTCTGTTATCTTTTTCGTATCCACCTTAGAAGGTTTTGTCTCCTTAGGTTTTGTTTTCTTAGGCTTAGGCTTTGTCTTAACTTCTTTTTCCTTTACTTCTTCAACAGGTTCTTCTACTTCTGCTGGCTCAGCAGCAGCTTCTTCAGTCTCTGTTGCATCCGCCAATTGAGCAGGTGCAGGTTCTTCTTCACCTTGTCCAACATCTGGCGCACCAAAACTAATCGCCACACTCGGTTGGCCCGGAGGAGGAGTTGGGAAAGTAAAAAGGTTTAATAATGCGAATAACATAAGCGCAGCATGCAAAACGATACTGACTGTTAAACCAATTTTTCGATTCTGTTCTTCTTGATGCAATACCGTATCCATAAGCGTTCTTTTTAGTAATTCAGAAAAAGGGAGTAATGTCGATTTACCTGAATAGATGTGGTATTTAAGTAATTGTGGTGTATGAAATTTGACTTCGTTATTTATATAAACGCGGTTTCACCTATAAAACATTCATTTTTAACGAAGTATTAGGATTCTTTAACTGTTTTTAAACGGCTTTACCTGTCATTCATCAATTACCATAATGGTGGCAATTTCTAATCTTTGAGCTATATCCATTACTTCAACTGTATATTCGATTGGGGTTTTACCATCTGATGTGATTGTAATATCCAATTTTCTGTTTTGTCTTTTTAAGTTTGCCAATCCTGATTGTAGCTTCCCTTTACTCACTTTCTTTCCATTGAGATAAAAGGTACCTGTCTTAGTGATGGTAACATCAGTTGGGTCAGACGAGGCAGTCGTTGGGTTTCCTTTACCAGGTAGCTTTAAATTAAGTGCATTGGGTGCCACAAGGTTTGATGTCAACATAAAGAAAATCAACAACAAGAAAATAATGTCGGTCAATGACGACATGCTAAACTCCGCACTTACTTTTGATCTTTTCTTAATTCCCATTTTAGGCTATTTTGACTTTGGTGAAGTGGCTAATATGGCTTTCATTTTCAAATCAGATGCAACCTTCATAATCTCAGCAACCGTTTTGGTGGTCACTCCTTTTTCAGCTACAATAGCTAAAGTCGCATTTGATCGATTCTCTGTCTTCTTTAGTTCTGCACGAACAGCGTTTTTTAAACGCCCCATCGTGATTTTTTTACCATTGAAATTCATTACGCCATCCTTTGTAACAGAAACAGCAATATTGGTTGGTGCAACAGTCTTTGAGTCTGATTCTGGAAGTTCCAGATTATCTACCTGTACAAAGTTGGCTGTCAACATAAAGAAGATCAATAACAGGAATATGATGTCTGTCAGTGACGACATACTAAACTCTGCGCTTACTTTTGTTCTTTTCTTAAGGCCCATTGTTTGCTGGATTTAATAATAAATTAATGACAAGCAAGAATGCCAAATAGAGTCAGTTGCCTGAATATTTAGTAGCATCCTTTAGACATAGATTTTTAAAACGTAAAACCGCAAAACTTATCTTTCGATAAAGAAGTCTACAATTTTGCGGCTTCACATTTTATATTTTTCTAAGTAGGCTCTTGTAGTAAATCCATGAATTCAACGGTTGATCTTTCCATTTGGAAAATAACCTTGTCAACGTTGGCAACTAAGATGTTGTAACCAACGAAAGCAAAAATACCAATCGCTAGTCCAAATGCAGTAGTCGTAAGTGCTTGGTAAATACCACCTGCCAATACATCTGGAGTTACGTTTTGTTCAGTTGCCATTTTGTAAAAGGCTAGGATCATACCTGTTACGGTACCAAAGAAACCAATCATTGGCGCAGCACCGGCAATACTTGCCAATCGAGATAAGTTCTTTTCTAGTTTAAAAACTTCAAGGTTACCTACGTTTTCAATGGCAGTATCAATATCACGCAACGGCTTACCGATACGCATCAATCCTTTTTCTACCATACGAGCAACTGGAGAATCAGTTGTTTGGCAAAGTGCCTTAGCGGCAGCGATATTACCCGCTGCAACATTCGCCTTAATGTTATTCATAAAAGCTTGATCAATGTTTCCTGCTTTTTTGATCGTTAATAATCGTTCAACAAAAATGTAAATAGCAAGAATAGAAAGTATCAATAAGATACCGAAGATAATGATGGCCATTGGTCCACCACTCGTTATGATTTTAATCAAACTTTGGCTCCCTTCTCCCTCTACTGCATCTTGAAATAAAAATAAGGATTTGTAATACATGTGCTGGTGTTTTTAGATTTTTCAGTTTTGTTATCGTCTTAGTAAAAATTCTAAACGATATTTGAGGTGGCAAATTATCAAACGGCTAACTATTTTTATAGTTTTTCGTTATAAAATTAAGCAATAGCCTCTTTTTATTTATTTCTTTGGCTTACAGTCAATTAGATAGTCGATCATTCAAGGCGTTTTTTTTACTTTGGTTGCTCAATTATTAGGCTCTAATTCAACGGTTTTCATCGTTTCACTACGAAAATTGACTATTCTAACATGATCTACTGAAACAATGAATTCATTTGACTAGTACACAACAAAAGTGTTTAATCTAATGGATGTTATATAAAACAAAACAGTCTATTTCTTAGTTATACTATTTAATTTGGTATTTGTAGCGAAATTTCGCTAATTTGCATTTTTCTATCACCTTAGTATGCTGATCTAGTTTTCCAAAAACTGATAAACTAAGCGGCATTACTCTATAAAACGTACACAATGGATCACAACATTGCCGTAGACAAACAAAAAGCGGCTCCCACATCTGGTTCAGGTTATAACCCTAGAATTAAAAAAATTGCAGTCCTGGGATCAGGTGTAATGGGTTCAGGTATCGCTGCACACTATGCGAACATTGGCCTGGATGTCATTATGTTAGATATCGTTCCTTTCGATATTAGTGAAGCAGACAAAGACAAAAAAGAAGTTCGAAATAGTATCGTAAATGGTGCTTTGAAAGCTTCCATAAAATCTCGTCCTGCCCCACTCTATGACAAAAAGTTCGCTAGCCGGATTACAACTGGAAACTTTGATGATGACTTTGAGAAAATCGCTGATTGTGATTGGATCATCGAAGTTGTGATTGAACGACTTGATATTAAAAAACAAATCTTTGAAAAGGTTGAAAAGTACCGCAAGAAAGGTTCTTTGGTGACTTCCAATACTTCTGGAATTCCGATTCACTTGATGACGGAAGGTCGTAGTGAAGACTTCAAGAAGCATTTTTGCGGAACACACTTCTTCAACCCGCCACGTTATATGCGTCTTTTGGAAGTAATTCCAACAAAAGATACCGCTCCTGAGGTGGTTGATTTCTTCATGGAATATGGAGATCGCTACTTGGGTAAGCAAACTGTGCTTTGTAAAGACACACCTGCTTTCATCGCCAATCGAGTTGGCGTATATGCCATGGCTAAAATATACCAATTAACGAAGGAGATGGGCTTAAGCATCGAAGAAGTTGATGCGTTGACTGGTCCTGTTATCGGTCGACCTAAAACGGGTACCTTCCGATTGGGTGACTTGGTAGGTCATGATACTGCTGCGAAAGTAATCATGGGTATCAAAGAAAATTGTCCAAATGACGAACAAGCTGGCGCTTTTGAGGTTCCTGCTTATCTTCAATTCCTATTGGATAATAAGTTTTTAGGTAATAAAACAAGAAAAGGTTTCTACGAAAAAACCAAAGAACGCGATGCAAAAGGTCGCCCAGTTATTTTGGCACTTGACCTAGAAACACTAGAATACAAACCATCTGTTCGACCTAAGTTGGAGAGTATCGCTACGGCGAAACAAATTGACAACCTACCGAACAAAATCAATGCGATGTTTAACGCAGAAGATAAAGGTGGTGAGTTGGTTCGTCGTTCGCTCCTTGGCCTCTTCGCTTATGTTTCTAACCGTATTCCTGAAATCTCTGACAACCTATATAGTATTGATGACGCACTTCGAGCTGGTTTTGCCTGGAAGATGGGTCCATTCCAATATTGGGATACCGTAGGTGTAAAGAAAGGCATTGAATTAGCAGAAGCTCAGGGCGAAAAGATCGCTGATTGGGTAAAGGACATGGTAGCAGCTGGCCATGAGTCATTCTACAAAACAGAAAACGGAAAGAGTCTTTACTACGATAAAGACAGCAAGTCATACAAGGTTGTACCTGGTGCTGAAAACTTCATCATCCTTGACAACCACCGTGAGAAAGCTCCAGTATTCAAAAACGACGAAGTGGTCTTGCATGATATCGGAGACGGTGTACTTTGCCTTGAGTTTACATCTAAGATGAACTCCATTGGTGAGGGTGTACTTAGAGGAATGAACGAAGCCATCCGCATTGCAGAAGAAGATGGTTGGAAAGGACTTGTGATTGGTAACAATGCTGAACACTTCTCTGTTGGTGCCAACCTAATGATGATCGGAATGTTTGCCTTCCAGCAAGAATTTGATGAATTAAATATGGCAATCAACTTGTTCCAACAAACGACCATGCGTTGTCGCTACTCAAGTGTACCGGTTGTCGTTGCGACACAAGGATATGTATTTGGTGGTGGTTGCGAAACCTTGATGCACTGTGACGCTGCGGTTTGTGCAGCTGAGTCTTATATCGGTTTAGTTGAAGTTGGTGTTGGTCTGATCCCAGGTGGTGGTGGAACAAAGGAATTCGCGCTGCGACTTTCTGATTCCATGTACAACGGTGATGTGATCATTCCTAAACTTATTGAATCATTAAAGACCATTGGTATGGCTTCCGTAAGTACATCTGCTGACGAAGCGTTCAATCTTGGTTACCTACAAAAGTCTAGAGATATCGTTGTTCCAAATACGCAACGCAACATTGGCGAAGCTAAAGCAAAAGTGCTTGAACTTGCTAAGAACTATTCTCAACCAGTACCACGAAAAGATATTCGCGTGCTAGGTCAAAATGGTTTGGGTGCATTGTACACTGCTGTTAACGAATTACAATTGGGTGCTTACGCATCAGAGCATGACGCTTTGATTACTCGTAAGATTGCTTATGTACTTTGCGGTGGTGACTTGAGTGGACCTCAAATGGTTTCTGAACAATACTTACTCGACATTGAACGGGAAGCATTCCTTAGTCTTTGTGGTGAGCAGAAAACGCAGGAGCGTATTCAGCATATGTTGCAGACGAATAAGCCGTTGCGGAATTAATCCTTCGGCTTTGCTCAGGAGGACAATGTTATTTGTTGGAAGTTGGAGGTGGGAAGTTTTTCCCGCTAACGTGTTTACTCAGACTTTGATTTTATTTAAAAAATTGTTGTTTTGCCGAAAGGCAGACGACTCAAAAATAAGGGAACTTTTCCCGATAAAAATATGGAAGCATATATCGTAAAAGCATATCGAAGCGCCGTTGGCCGTGCCAAGAAAGGTGGCTTCAAGAATTTCCGCTCTGATGATTTAGGTGTGGAAGTTGTCAAACATTTGATGGCTACGGTTCCAGAATTGGATCCGAATATAATTGACGATGTTTTCGTTGGTTGTGCCAACCCTGAGGGTGAACAAGGATTCCAAATTGGACGTCAGATTTCTGTACGTGCATTGGGTAAGCCGGTTCCAGGTGTAACGGTTAATCGTTACTGTGCATCAGGTTTAGAGACTATTTCTATGGCTGTTGCCAAAATTAAAGCTGGTATGGGCGAGGTGTATCTGGCAGGTGGTGTAGAGAGCATGAGTATGATCCCAATGACGGGTTATAAATTAGCTCCTAGTTACGCTGTGGCAAGTACGACTCCAAACTATCTGACGAGTATGGGACACACTGCTGAAGCGGTTGCAGGCAAGTATGAAATCACTCGTGAGCAAGCAGATGAGTTTGCTTACAAGTCGCATGTAAAAGCTGCTGCTGCCATTGATGGTGGTAAGTTTAAAGATGAGATTGTTCCGGTAACGGTAAAAGATATTTACGTGGAAGACGACAAGCGAAAAGAGCGTGAGTATGTTGTGGATACAGATGAGGGTGTTCGTCGTTCAACGACAGTTGAAGCATTATCAAAGCTTCGTGCTGTGTTTAAAAACAAAGGTTCTGTAACCGCTGGTAACTCTTCACAGACTTCTGATGGTGCCGCATTTGTTTTGGTAATGAGCGAGCGTATGGTCAAAGAATTAGGCCTCACTCCTATTGCTCGAATGGCTTCTTGCTCTGTCGGTGGTGTTGATCCAATGTACATGGGAATTGGTCCTTGTGCTGCAATTCCAAAAGCATTGAAGCAAGCTGGTATTGGATTGAATGATATCGATCAAATCGAATTGAATGAAGCTTTTGCTGCACAAGCACTTGCCGTGATTAAGGAGGCAGGATTGAACCCTGACATTGTTAATCCAAATGGTGGAGCGATTGCCTTAGGTCATCCGCTTGGATGTACTGGTGCAAAGTTAACTACTCAGTTGTTGAATGAGATGCGTCGTAGAGATCAGAAATACGGAATGGTTACTGCCTGTGTGGGTGGTGGTCAGGGTATTGCTGGAGTATTTGAGTTGTTGAATTAATGCTTAGCCTCTAACTAGTTTCGACTAGTTTAACAATACAAATAGATTAAATAAAAAGACTCAACTGGGAATCCGGTTGAGTTTTTTTTTATTATTTATAAGTTGTTTAAAGTTGGATGGAGAAGGTGCTAAGTAGTTTGTAGTTTCATTTAGTAACCGTTTGGAACTTGTAGACGTTTACTAAACTTTTAAAGTTTAGTAAACGTTGTACATACCTAATTCTAACCTAATAAAATCAACTTGCACCATAAAGAATTGTAATTAAATGATTACAAACATTTCGTATCTATAGACGATTTCTCTCAATTTAATGTACTCATCGAAGGAATCAATGGAACGAGTATAGTGACTAGATTTGGAAAGGAATTGGGGCAAGCGTATATTGCG